>JAGLDT010000001.1 GCA_023145485.1 Cocleimonas sp.
TTACGACCTGTTAAACCGCAATCGCCCACAGGGCCACCGATCACAAAATTACCCGTTGGGTTAATATGATACGCTGTATTTTTATCCAACCATTCAGCAGGAAGCACAGGTTTGATGATTTCTTCCATTACGCCTTCGCGCAAATCGTCCATATTAATCGGTTCATGCTGCGTTGAAAGCACAACGGCATCAATAGCAACAGGTTTGTTATTTTCATAACGGAAGGTTACCTGACTTTTTGCATCAGGACGTAAAAAACTTAATCCGCCAGATTTTAATAATTCAGCTTGTCTTTTTACTAGAAGATGAGAGTAGGTGATCGGTGCAGGCATTAAAACATCGGTTTCATTGCTGGCATAACCAAACATTAAACCTTGATCGCCCGCGCCTTGTGATTCTTTATCTTCGCGATCAACACCCATTGCAATATCAGGGGATTGCGTACCAAGTGCATTGAGTACCGCACAAGATGCACCATCAAAACCAATCTCTGATGAGGTATAACCAATATCAGTAACAGTTTTGCGAACGATTTGTTCATAATCGATAGTAGCAGTGGTGGTGATTTCACCCGCTAAAACAACCATACCCGTCTTAACCATTGTCTCACAGGCAACGCGTGCATTGGTGTCTTGGGCGATAATAGCATCCAAAATGGCATCAGAAATTTGATCGCACATTTTATCAGGATGTCCTGCAGAAACAGATTCGGAAGTGAATAAATGATTCCCAGCCATAATCTAAGTACTCCTTAAAGTTTGACTGAGCGCCGTTGCAAAATGAAGATCTATTTGAGCCTAGCCTCAATCATGTTCTATTTTATTTTTATACATTAAAAACAGAATGAAAGGGTTGCAACGCTCCTCAAATAGTTGAGGAGGAACAATCTACACTAAAAAAATAGAGTTGGGTAATAAAATAAGGGAATACTGGATTAGTTTTGATAATTGGCATAAAAATACCGCTATTCGATCAAAGTCATCTAATCGAATAGCTTAAACCATTAAGCTTTAAAAGGTTTTTCTTAGTTGCTTAGCAATACGAATACGCAAGTTATGAGGAACAGCTTGATTCATCATCAAGGCAAAGGGTTTCCATTCATTTCCACGCACTAAATACCCCGCTAAAGTACTAACACCTCTTAGTGTGCCTGATTTAGCATAAACACCTGTTGCTCTCTTTGGTAATAGGTGTTTCCAGCGCATAAATTGCTTTAGCAAATCAATTAACTGCCTCGGTTTAAGACGGTTTTTTCGTGATAGCCCTGCGCCCTCTTGAAGGTTAAACGTTTTCCAATGGAAGTTTGCGCGCAAAGTAGTATTCATATACTGCTTTACTAATTGCGCGTTAGCGGGTCGCCCATAAGCATCTGCGGCCAATGCAAGCGCTAATTGATTGGCAATAAAGTTAGTGGAATATTTTAACATTGGGCGAATAACTTCAGCCAGTGTACGACTATTATGATGTTGATAAGTCACTTGTAATGCTGGAACACGTCCAGACACAATCGAACGACTCACCTGAATCCCCTCTTGGCGCAAGAAAGCTGCTAATAACTCAGCAAAATATTTTTCAGCATTATGTGGATCTCTACCCGTATTAACTCGTAATGTACCCCGCTTAAAACGTTTTTTCATGCTTCTAGCAAAGGGTGTTAGCGGTGTTTGTGCTTCTGCAGAAATCACCTTGCCATTACGCTTTTTAATATTAACCGTATTAAAATTAGCAGCTAATGCGGAAGGAACGGCATCATAAGGGTTGTTACTCTTGCCTGTTCCAGGAAGTACTAAACCATTTTCAAACAATGAATTATCTAAAGCAATACGATCAACCTGAACAACGCCACGCTGCGCTAATTGCCTAGCTATTTGAGCCAGCTCCTCAGAGACTAGATAAGGATCACCGCTTCCTTTAACCCACAGCGTATTCTCCCTGCGATCAAAAAAGAAGTCAGTACGGAAACGGTAGTTTTCACCCCAACGATTTAATGCCAGCCAAGCCGTCGCAATTTTAACCGTAGAAGCAGGTACAAAGGATCGATTAGCACGCTTAGACTTTAAAACATGCCCCTGACCATCAGTGACCAATAAACCTGCATTCTGCAAGCGAGAAAAACGCGATAAAGCACTTTCTGCAAACGCTAGCGATGGTGCAAGCAAGGAGAGGAAAAGAGTCGTTAAGACGATTGTTTTTATTTTCTTCATAAGCAATATTTTCATCATTTTATTATTTTTCAAAGACTTTCTATTATAAGAATTTCAAGATGATAGACAACACATGTTGTTTTTTTATCCTTTCAATTTCATACTATTTCCACAGTAAATGTCATGATTAATTGCTTGCAATTCACAAATAAGTATTATAAATACTTATATAAGCTGAGTATATAGTGTTTTTATCGGCGGTATATAGACTTTCACCCAACATTAGGAGAAAAAATGAAGCATGTTACTAATGACCAATTATTCATCTTATGGTTTCTTTTTTTATTATTGACAACGAGTGGGTGCGCCACTGTCATTGCAAAATATGACAACACTGCCTATCGCCAAAGCACATCATTAAAGGTCGATGCGCTTGCCTTAATGGACAAAGCAACAAATTCGTATACCTCGCAAGCAATAGCCATTGATGCATTAAAAATAAATATAAATAAAGCACACGAATATGCAAGGGGACGACCTAAAAATAAAATAATTAGCAAGCAATGGTTACTCTTAAAAGACCCAAAGCGTCATTTACTCGGTGGATTTTTAATACGATGGAAGAAAAAAGAAACACTCTCAACACCGTTTATCAGAGAAGCGAAGGGTAATATCGCACTTGCATTTGATCAAATCATTGGTTTAGAAAGTGGTCTTATCAAACAAAAAAACAATCAATAAAGAAGGATAGCAAATGTCTAATTTCGAAGATTTTATTCAAATTGTTGAAAAAAGTACAAAAAAACTAGCAAAAAACACACTAAAAGGATTTAAAAATGAAGCATTAAAAGATGTTAAAACATTTTTAGAAGACTCAAAGGAAGACTTAAAACGTTGGACGAGATTACTAGCAATAGGTGAATTATCGCAAGATGATTTCGAGTGGTTAGTAATTGGAAGAAAAGAAGTGATTGAGTTACAAGTATTAAAACAATCAGGTTTAACATTAGTAAGACTAGATCGCTTTAAAAATGCATTACTTAACTCAGTGATTGATACCGCACTGGATGTCTTTTTGTAAGGGCTTCAAAGAATGAAAGTAAGGATGTTCCAAGTAACCGTTACTTTCTTTTTCTCTTTTTTTCTTTTATCTAACCATATCGCATAAGCTCTCGATCATGCCATCGGGATAATAAAGGCAGTGCAACAATAGCCCCGAGCAGAGCCATTGCCATATCCGACTGTGTATCCCATATATATCCCTGAGTACCAAGAAAGGCTTCTGCATCTTCGCCAGAGTAAATAGCAACCCACCATTCAATTAATTCATAAAACGCACTAAACGCCAGCACGAAACAGGTCACTATAAAAAACAACCAATAATGCCCATTAATAACACGCTTGCGTATCAATAGCTCGCGGGCAATCATTGCAGGCACAAAGCCTTGCACAAAGTGCCCTACCTTATCGTAATTATTCCGTTCTAAATTAAGAGCTTCCTTAATCCAATCAAACAGGGGGACTTCTGCATAGGTGTAATGACCACCGACCATTAAAACAAGACAGTGAATGAGAATAAGCACATAAACAAGGGGGGTTAAAGGGAAGCTATTGCGAGTTAAAAGCAACACCATAAAGCCAAGCAAAGCAGGAATCACTTCAAGAAACCAAGTGAAATAGTCATGCGGATAAATAGCCGACCAAAGCAGTACCGCAAAAAAGATAATTAACCAACTTGTCCTAGCCATTATT
This sequence comes from Cocleimonas sp., assembly GCA_023145485.1. Lineage (GTDB taxonomy): Bacteria > Pseudomonadota > Gammaproteobacteria > Thiotrichales > Thiotrichaceae > JAGLBW01. The sequence continues at coordinate 3,897 of JAGLDT010000001.1, forward strand.
TAACCCTCATTTCCAAGCACCTAAGCTCCCCGATAACACTCTGCAGGAATTTTATCTTTAATACTTTCATGAAGTGCAGGTATTTTTGACCAATGCACACCTTGCTTATAGTGATGCGCGGTATGGTAGCCTAGATTTCCTGTAAATAGATTATACAAAACACTGGTATTATTACGTGATGCCGAGAACTGATCCTGTGTATCTAGCCTAGAGTGATGCTCATACGTTGCAAATGAGGTATAAATTAAGCTCGCTATCATCGGTAAAATAAAGACAAACAAAGCATTAAGCGGATTATACAGTGTAATAGCGACAAGAAGCAGAAGTGTGATACTACTAAAAAGCACAAACTGTCGTTGCTGTTTAGGATAGCTTTTCCCGACTTGATAACCTCTCGGATAGGCTGTTAATGCAACCGTTAACGTATATTCAAGCACTCCCATCGTCGTTCCATTATCTCTCTTCCAACGACTTTCATCTTTTTCTTGATCAAGGAAATTACGGTGATGCCCATAATTATGATGCAATACCCATAGATTAGTGGTTACGCCCGTATGCAGTGCATAGAAAAATTCAAGAATTCGATTCAGGCTATTGTTTTTAAAGACATGTCGATGCTGATGATGATGATTCCATGCAGAAACACAGGCGCGTGGCACAATCATCAAAAGGAAATAAGCAAACAAGAACCAAATGCTTTTAACACTAAAAAATACAATAAAATCAATAAAACTTAAACCAAGGATAATACTGATAGGTAGCCTGTCGGCCGAAAAATTAAACATGGAGTCATTACCTATGATGGTTGGGTAAAATATTTGCGTATAATAGTACCGTACTAAACGCATAAAGCAGTTCATTTAACTCCTTCTATCCCTTAATAGTCATAACTTTATTTTATGAATAATGATAGACAAGCCTTCCCTTGATACGCGTCTCAACAACAGAACCACTAAATCCCCAGCCAAAAAAGGGGCTATTCTTACCTTTACTTTGGAATGTTTCTCGATCAATAGTCTTTGGCTTATCAGGGTCAAATAGAACAAAATCAGCCACTTGCCCAATACCTAAGCTACCTTTAGGTTTATTAATAATCAGCGCAGGGTAATAACTAATACGTGCAATAGCAGCCTCAAGACTCAACACACCCTCTTCAACCAATCTTAAGGTCAACGGCAAAAGCGTTTCTAACCCTGAAATACCCGCACTAGACTGCTGAAATGGTGCTAATTTAGCATCAATATCATGTGGTTGATGATCAGAACAAATAGCATCAATCACCCCTTCTGCAACCCCGCGCCTTAGCGCATCTCTGTCTCGCAGACTGCGTAAGGGGGGCTGTGTATTGCATAGGGTATTAAAATCACTAATGTCCATTTCAGTTAAAAATAACTGATGAACGGCAACATCAGCGCTCACAGGCAAGCCTTTATGTTTAGCTTCTGCTAGCAATTCCACACTTTTTGCACAGGACAAACGGCAAAAATGCACGGAAGTATTCGTTTCCTCAACCAACAGTAATATTTGCGCCATCGCAATACTTTCAACGCCAGATGAAATAGAGGGCAAACCAAGGCGTGTCGCAATAGCCCCCTCATGCGCACAACCATCACCCTGTAAGTGATGCTCAATCGGTTGATAAAAAAGCTTTAAATCATTTGTTGCCGCATAATCCATACTCTTGCGAATTAGATTTAAACTACTAAAAGGTGCTAAACCCTGTGTTACCGCAATACAGCCCGATTTTTTCAGGCTACCCATATTACTTAATCGCTCACCTTTTAAGCCATCGGTTAATGCGCCAATCACCTCAACTTGAGTTGCGTTCGCAGCTAGCACTTTCTCTTGGATCAAATTAATGTGAGCACTGCTATCAATAGGGGATAAAAGTTCAGGCATTGCACAGACAGTTGTTATACCTGACTCCGCAGCTACCTGCATTTCATTTGCAATCGTCGCCTTATTTTCCAACCCTGGTTCGCGTAAATAAACCGAAAGATCAACTAAACCTGGCAATAACCACAAACCATCCGCATTAATAATTTCATCGGCTTTAAAATCATCGGGCGCATGATCAAGAGCAACAACGACACCCTGTTGAATAAAAACATCAACCAGACCATTCTGTTGATTAGCAGGATCAATCAAACGAGCTGACTTTATATGAAGACTCTTCATCGCATTTGCTCCGCTGCCTGTCCACTCATGACCATCGCCATCACCGCCATTCGCACCGCAATACCATTATTAACCTGTTGCAAAATAACCGATTGCGAACCATCCGCTACCCGTGAATCAATTTCTACGCCTCGATTAACAGGGCCAGGATGCATCACAATGGCATCTTTTTTCGCCAATTTTAGGCGCTCTTCCGTCAAACCATATAAAGAAAAATACTCACGTTCAGACGGCAATAAACCACCCTGCATGCGTTCTTTTTGCAAACGCAACATAATAATCACATCCAGATCATCCAACCCTTCTTCCATATTATTAAACACATGAACCCCCATCTGTTCAATACCAGCGGGAATCAAAGTACGAGGTGCAATCACTCGCACCTCGCCCGTACAAAGTGTTGTTAAGGCATGGATTTGCGAACGAGCCACACGCGAATGCAAAATATCCCCCACAATCCCGACTTTAAGCGGTGGGAATTCCTTTTTATGTTGGCGAATCGTCAGCATATCCAACATCGCTTGCGTCGGGTGTTGATGATACCCATCCCCTGCATTCAGCACGCTAATATGCGATGGACAATAACGTGCAATAAAATGAGCCGCGCCACTGTGTTGATGACGCACCACAAACATATCGCAATTCATCGCACTGAGATTACGAATCGTATCCAATAAACTCTCACCCTTGGAGGTTGCAGAGTTACGAATATCCAAGGTCACCACATCCGCTGATAATCGCTGTGCCGCCAGCTCAAACGTCATCCGAGTGCGGGTTGAATTCTCAAAAAATAAATTCATCACCGTTTTGCCACGCAAAACAGGCGCTTTATTTTGTGCCTTATTAGGAAGATCTAAAAATTGCTCCGCTCGATTAAGAATTTCTTCTAATAAAAGAGGCGGAAGCCCTTCAATCGTTAAAAAATGTTTGAGTTGCCCATCACGGGTCAATTGCATTGATGAAGGCAATGCTCCAGGGGTAAGGTGTTGCGAATTATCACTTGCCACGAAAGTAACAGCTCCTGTTAATTGCTATTAGGATTAGCCGCGTATAGTACATCATCCTCTAGAATGATGGGCTTATTTTTAGACTCTTTTATTTTGACAATTTACTTTTTGTCAAAATAAATTGACTTTATTCTACCCGTCATGATAGTTTTGACAAAAAATAACTTGTCAAAACTATTGGGTATCTGAATTATGTGTGAACTAAAACCCTTAACGCCTGCAACGGGTCAGCCTGCTGAAAAAGATCAATACTTTCCACGTCCTAAAATTTCTAAAAAGATCTTACGGCGATTAGGC
>JAGLDT010000010.1 GCA_023145485.1 Cocleimonas sp.
CTAAAACAGGTAGCATAATATACTCCCCAGAAGGTATACCCCACACAGCTAATGTTTGACCAAAATCTTCATGGTGCTTTTGTAAGTCCATTTTTGTCGCAATATCAAAAAAACCAGCTAAACCAATCGTGCTATTAATGGCAAAACGTCCTGTATCTGAGGCAGCATCCTTGAGTTTAAACTGAAGTAAGGCATTGACGGCATTCGGCACATCACCTAGATTTGAAAAGACATTGGTGATACCCGTATTGATAAATTCAGGAGTGATTTTTTGATAGCCTTTTGCTAAAGGTTTGATCACACCAGTATCAATGGATTTATTAAAAAGATATGCATCTCGATTGAAGGCTTCTAACGGTGAGGCTTTTAAGGTGGATTTAGATGCCATCATGGAGGGGGCTTTATCACCTGTTAAGTCGATACCTTGAGAGGCACAGCCTGTAAGCCAAAGTAATGCAAAAATAATGCTGATTAATTTTTTATTCATTTTAATAAGTTTTTAGTTATTAAGATACTATACAATCTAGCCTGTATAGATTAGACAACCCTGCAGTATAATGGGTGGGAGAGAAGTCCATCATATCTTTTGTTGATAGGATAGATTTTATACGCTAATTCTGTCTAACAATCATCAGTTAGATATGTGGTTTAATCATTTCATCTAGTGGCTTAGGGCGTGAAATTCCATAGCCTTGTCCATAGTCAATGGCTACTATTCTTAACATTTCTACAATAGCATCATTTTCTACATACTCCGCTATAATTTTTAAGCCCATTGTATGACCGACCTGAACAATAGACTGAACCATGGCTCTTGCTACATTATCAGATAAAATATCTTTAATAAAAATACCGTCAATCTTTAAATAATCAACATTAAGTGAGCGCAGATAGCCATAAGAACTAACGCCTGTTCCAAAATCATCGAGAGAAAAACTACTACCTCTAGCGCGTAATGTTTCAATAAATTTTTCTGCCAACTTTAAGTTACTCACTGCCACCTGCTCAGTAATTTCAAAACAGAGCATTCGCGGATCGATTTTAGCTGCATTAATTTCGGCTAAAACAAATTTCAAGAAGTCTTCATCATCCAAACTTGTACCCGAAAGATTGATGGCAAAGACAGGGATTGGCGATTGCTTTTTAACGGCTTTTAACTGCTCTATCACGTTCCTTACCACCCAACGGTCTAACTCAGGCATCATGGCATTATTTTCGGCAATGGGGATAAATTCATCTGGCGGAATAATATTACCCTTTTCATCAAACATGCGAATAAGAATTTCATAATGACTATAAGGTAACGCATATTTTGTGGGTTCTAAGGGATGAATCGGCTGGGCAAACAAACGGAAACGGTTATCTTTAAAGGCTTCTTTTAAATTCCAGACACCTTTTACATTATTTTGCGCTTGTTGCACCTCAAGATTATCTTTGCTATAGGCTAAAATGCGATTTCCACCCTTTTTACGTGCGGTACGACAGGTAACATCCCCCTCTGAAAGCACTTTAGCAACCGTTGTGCCAGCTGTGTTGATAAAGACAAAACCACCACTAACGGTCACAGGATATGTTGTGCTATTCCATGTAAACTGAAATTCATCCACTACTTGACGTATCTCTTTCATACTTTCGACTGCCTCAGAAAGACGCCGTTCACGAAATAAAATACCAAATTCATCAGAATTTAAACGTGATAATAAGTCAATTGATTGATTCACCTTTTGCTGTAACAACTCTGCAACACGGCGAATCAATGCATCAGCAGCGCTATATCCAATGGTATCACTAATATTTTTAAACTGATCGATAGATAAATGGAAAAAAACATGGCTCGCTCCATGTTTGCGTGAATCATGTATCACTGTTTTTAATAAGATCTCAAATGCTTTTCGATTTAATAAATTGGTTAATCCATCACGCGTTTCCAAAATTTCCATCTGAGCTTTCAATCTGTTTTTCTTTGAAATATCTTTAAAATTCAAAATATTAGAATACAGCCCTACACGATGATAACCATAATCCATCGTAATCACACTCAGCTCTACGGTCAGAATATTTTTATCACCAATCGCTAGCTCACATTCTTTCCAAATACCACTATTTGCTAATTTTGAAAAATCATTGATGGATAGTTCGGTATCAGCAGCAGTGAGAGAAAAAACAGATTGATAATCTTTACCAACTAATCGCCTCAAATGCATTTTAAACATTTTTTCAGCTGCGGGATTTGCATACAAGAAAGTATTTTTATCACTAATCACAATAATAGGATAAGGAATAACCTTAAACGCTTCTTGTTTATAGTCCATCCCTGTTTTGCCCGTTATAGTGCCGCCTGAGTATCTCCTCAATCGAAAAAAAAGCCAAGCAATCATCATAAAACAGACCAATAACAGGACAGCTAATAAAGGTACTATGTAATATGAAGGCAAAAACTCCATTCGATACTCATTCCTAATATTTTTATTATTTATAGCATAAAAAAACTGAATAAAGCCTGTATTTTTAGACTAAAAGTAAGCCCTGCCCAACGCAAAAAGGTCGAATCCTCAATAAGGAATCGACCTTTTAAAAAAGATACCCCGTTGAGTCTCTTTATACTTTTTCTTTAATACGTGCTGCTTTACCCGTTAACCCACGAAGATAATATAACTTAGCACGGCGCACATCACCACGGCGTTTAATTTCAATACCTGCAATAACATTGCTATAGGTTTGGAAGACACGCTCAACCCCTTCGCCGTGAGAAATTTTACGCACGGTAAATGCTGAATTCAGGCCACGATTTTTCTTCCCTATGACAACACCTTCAAACGCTTGTACACGCTCACGATCACCTTCTGTTACACGAACCTGAACAACCACGGTATCACCTGGGTTGAAGTCAGGAATTTCTTTGTTCATTTGCTCTGCTTCAAGCTGCTGGATAATATTACTCATGTTTGTCCTCTATTTCTCTAATATTCTCTAAAAAGTCACGCAAAAGCTGTTTATCTTCTGCATCTAAAATTTTGTTTTCTAATAACTCAGGTCTTCTTTGCCAGGTTCGACCTAATGCTTGTTGCCGACGCCATTTAGCAATACGCTGATGATTACCACTTTTTAGCACTGCAGGAATCTCTTTTCCAGCAAATACTTCAGGGCGTGTATAATGTGGATAGTCTAATAAACCATCAGAGAACGAATCTTGCTCTGCAGAGTCTTTATGACCTAACACATCAGGCAATAAGCGAGTAATCGCATCGATTAACACCATTGCCCCTAATTCACCCCCGCTAAGGACATAATCCCCTAGCGACCATTCCTCATCAACTTCCATCTCTAGAACGCGTTCATCGACACCTTCATAGCGCCCACAAAGCAAGACTAAACCTTGCTCTGCTGACATTTTCTTAACGGCAACTTGATTAAGTGTTTTACCTTGCGGGCTTAAATAAATGACTTTCGTCGCTATATTTTCACTCGCATTAAGGGCTCTAATGTCTTTGATAGTTGTTATCAAGCTATCAGGTTTCATCACCATTCCTGGACCACCACCATAGGGACGATCATCAACGGTGCGATGCACATCACTGGTATAGTCGCGTGGATTCCAACAGTGCAAATCAATTAAATCAGCGTTAGCTGCACGTCCTACGATACCTGAGCCTGTGACAGCTTGAACTAGTTCTGGAAACAAGGTGATAACATCAAAGCGCATGACTAAAACTCAGGATCCCAGTCAACTACCATCTGCGATATTTCTAAATTGATGCTAATAACAACTTCATCAGCAATATAAGGAATATAACGTTCTCTATCACCCTCAACTACTAACACATCGTTATTGCCCGTCTCAAATAACCAAGCAACCTTGCCTAAATCAATCCCTGTTGTCGTTACAACGGCTAAACCTTCAAGATCAGACCAGTAATACTCACCTTTATTAAGCTTAACTAACTGCTCTCTAGCGATGACTATCTTAGTACCAATCAATTGTCGTGCCTGATCGGGATCAGTTACACTCTCTAATTGTGCCACGATAACCTTTCCTTGCCGACGACCATCAAGTACCTTAATAGAGCGATACTGATTATTGCCAGCAAGTAATTTCCACATTTTATACTTAACGATATTCTCTCTTGGCATTGTGTGGGAAAATACTTTTACCCATCCTTTTACACCAAAGACACCTGAGATTTCCCCCAAGTGAATCGTATCAGAAGATTGTTTCATGTGGATATTAGCATTATGCTGCTGTTGACTCAGAAGCTTCTGTTGCAGCATTGTCTTTCATCAATTTAGCAACACGAGATGAAGGCTGAGCGCCTAGATCCATCCAGTGTTTAATGCGATCACTTTCAAGATGCAAAGTAACTTCTTGACCACGAGCTTGGGGGTTGTAATACCCTAGACGCTCAATGTACCCACTGTCGCGTGGCTTACGTGAATCTGTCACAACAACACTATAAAAAGGACGTTTTTTTGCGCCACCTCTTGCTAAACGAATAGTAACCATAATTTGTCTTCTACGTTGAATTCTAAACATCTGTCTAAAAGACTGTTAGGTAAATCCAAACAATCTAGACCGAAAAAATAATCGCGCAATTCTACTCTTTTTCTATGAAATTAAAAGCACTAATTACATTAATGCCTAACAAAGCTAATGAGTATTTTTAAATAATGAAGCATAAATTGAGATAAAGGATAGAACCATCCGACGAATGACTATAAAACATGCTTCATTTTATTGTTATAGTAAAGAACATACCCCTCACTAAAAATAATTATAATAAAATCATACCCCCATGAAATATAAAATAATAATGATAAATTGTGTCTTCCTTGGATGTTATGCACTAACTACATATGCAAAACCTATGCGCCCGTCATTGCAAGAAAATACCGCCTATCAAACCCACCATAATCTTCCTGAGTACGTTAAAAAACTTAATATCAACCTACCTTTACTTCCTCAGTATCAAACGAGCAATAAAACGAATCCTAAACTCCCATCCGAAACAGCCATTATATTAGCAAGCGCCAAAAAAGCACCGAGAAGAAATTTTTTGGTATTAAAAAGAACAAAAAACGCGGTTCTAAAAGCTATTTTAAAGCGAAAAAGTTATGGACTGCGTTACACCCAAATTTGGTAATATTTAAAGATCAGAATCAGCCATGTTTTTTAACACAGCATAGTTTTTTACACTCAAACTATTATGGCGACATTCCACAATTTCATTTTGGCTTAATTCTACACTCACTCGGCCTAAATGTACGGGGGTAATACCTATCGCATCAGCAATATCGACCCGTGACAAGGGAAAGTCAACGGTGCTATTGACATCCACGCCTCTACGCTTTAAACGTTCAATAAGATCCACTAAGAAAAAAGCCACTTTGTTTTTAGCTTGTGATTGACCAACATAGGATAAGCTTTTACGACAGGTTTTATTTTGCTTCGTTTGTATCGCAATTAGACGATGAATAAGGTTAATATCAACCTTCAATAATTCGCTCATGCTTTCTTCTGAAAAAGAACACAGTTCACAGTCAGTAACTGCCATGACTGAATAATCAATTGGCTCATCAGGCTCAGATTTATAGCCAATAAAATCACCCGCTAACGCGATATGAACAATTTGACGTTGCCCATCTTTCAATTGTTTATAACAAATAGCCCAGCCTTTTTTTAGGGTATAAGCGGTATGATGCTCATCCCCCTCTATAAATAAGTGTTCATTAGCAGCTAATAGATATTGCCCTGTACGATTCTTTTCGCGTTCAACTAATTGACCTTTAGAAACAGATTCAAACCAAGCAAACTCTCTAGCCTCGCAGTTTAAGCAGGAAGACTGCTTTCTGGGGGGGATTTTTTTCAAAATGGCACTCTCCTAAAATCACACAGCTAGTATTTCAGTTAGACTCTATTTTATGGGCATAGCAAGTTATAAAGTGAGTGGTAATCCATCAAATAGAGGCTGACTGAGTCCTACGTCCTCTAATCTAATCTACCATGACACTGCTTATATTTCTTTCCCGAGCCACAGGGGCAAGGTTTATTTCGTCCTACTTTTTTTTGTTGGCGTTTAAAAGGTTTCATTGCTTCTGGTTTTAACTCTGTTCTTGAGTCACTGCCTAATGCGCTACTTCCTTCATGTAAAAGTTCGAGTTCACCCGATTGCTGGTTGGCTTTTTCGTAGCTTTCTTCAAGAGCTTGCACTTCTTCTGGCATAGTGATTTGCAAACGCGCTAGATAAACAATGACATCATTTTTAATTTTTGCCAATAAGTCCTCAAACAGCTCAAATGCTTCACGTTTAAATTCTTGTTTAGGATTCTTTTGCGCATAACCGCGAAGTGCAACGCTTTGACGTAAATAGTCAATTGCGGCAAGATGTTCTTTCCATTGGGTATCTAGTACATGGAGCATCACATCACGCTCTAGACGACGCATGCTTTCTGAACTAATGATGTCTTCTTTAGCCTTTAATGACGTTGTAAGCTCTCCGTGGATGCGTTCACCGAGGGTTTCATCATATAAGTCATCATCTTTATCTAACCATCCTTGAATATCTAAATCTAAATCTAGTTCTTCTTTTAGTGCAACGGTTAGGCCTTTAATATCCCACTGCTCATCTAAGCTACCAGGTGGGACGTATTTTTCCATCGTGTTAAATGCAACGTCTTCAACCAATGCTTCAATGGTTTCACTGACATCTTCGGCTTCTAGTAGCTCTGAACGTTGTTCGTAAATAACTTTACGTTGGTCATTGGCAACATCATCGTATTCCAATAGGTTTTTACGAATGTCGAAGTTATGCCCTTCTACTTTACGCTGTGCATTTTCTATTGATTTGGAAACAATTTTGGCCTCAATAGCTTGTCCTTTTTCCATCCCTAGACGCTTCATCACTGCTTTGACTTTATCTGAAGCAAAGATACGCATCAGGTTGTCTTCTAAAGAGAGGAAGAAACGCGAAGAACCTGGATCACCTTGTCGCCCTGAGCGACCACGTAGCTGATTATCAACACGGCGTGATTCATGACGTTCTGTGCCAATAATATGTAAACCACCTGCTTTGAGTACCGCATCATGGCGTTGTTGCCAGTCTGATTTAACTTTTTCTAGTACTTTTGGTTTTGGATTATCTCCCAGCGCACTGACTACTGCATCAAGCGAGCCACCTAAAACAATATCAGTACCACGCCCTGCCATATTGGTTGCGATGGTGACTGCACTAGGGCGACCTGCATTTTCGATAATATGGGCTTCACGTTCATGCTGTTTGGCATTCAGTACTTCGTGTTTAACGTTGGCTTTTTTAAGTAAACCTGATAGTAATTCAGAGGTCTCAATTGATGCAGTACCCACTAGCATCGGCTGTTGTTTCTTTAATGAATGCTTAATTTCCAAGACAATAGCATCGTATTTTTCTTCTTCAGAAAGATAGATAAGATCATTGCCATCCTCACGAATCATTGGCTCATTGGTTGGAATAACGACTACTTCAAGATTATAAATGTCTTGTAATTCAAATGCTTCAGTATCCGCTGTACCAGTCATTCCTGATAGCTTGCCATATAAACGGAAATAGTTCTGGAATGTAATCGAGGCCATTGTCTGATTTTCAGGCTTGATTTCCACCCCTTCTTTGGCTTCAACGGCTTGATGCAATCCTTCTGACCAGCGCCTCCCTGGCATAGTACGCCCTGTGAATTCATCCACAATGATAATTTCATCATTACTAACGATATAATCAACATTAAGCTCAAATAAGACGTTAGCACGTAGGGCTGAATTCAGGTGATGGAGTATTGAAATACTAGACGTGTCATACAAGCCTTCATCAGATGCTAATACGTCTATCTCTCGTAATAAATTTTCTGCTCGCTCATGACCATCATCGGTTAAATAAACTTGTTTGGACTTTTCATCAATACTGAAATCTCCAGGCGCTTCCTCATCATCAATAGGTTGTTGCTTTAAGCTCGGAATAATACTGTTAATGGAGGTGTAAAGGTCGGAGGAGTCTTCTGCTTGCCCTGAAATAATCAAGGGCGTTCTTGCTTCATCAATGAGGATAGAGTCAACCTCATCCACAACGGCATAATTTAAACCACGTTGCACTCTTTCTTCTAGGGTAAACGCCATATTATCGCGCAGATAATCAAAGCCAAATTCATTATTGGTTCCGTAGGTAATATCCGCGGCGTAAGCAGCTTGGCGTTTCTCATGCTCTAGTTGGCTAATAATAACCCCTGTGCTTAATCCAAGGAAATTATACAATTTTGACATGGTTTCAGCATCACGCTGCGCGAGGTAGTCATTGACAGTAATAACATGAACCCCTTTTCCAGCGAGGGCGTTAAGATAAACAGCCAGTGTTGCCACTAGGGTTTTACCTTCCCCTGTTTTCATTTCAGAAATTTTGCCATCATGCAAGACCATGCCACCGACCATTTGCACATCATAGTGACGCATATTGAGGGTGCGTTTACTAGCCTCACGTACAACCGCAAAGGCCTCTGCTAGCAAATCATCGAGCTTTTCATCTTTCGCAAGGCGGTCTTTGAACTCTACTGTTTTTGCCTGTAATTGTTCATCACTTAATGCACTGTATTGTTCTTCATAGGCATTAATGCCTGCAACTTTTTTAATATACGCTTTAACCAGACGGTCATTGCGACTGCCGAAGATTCTTTTGGCAACTGCTCCAATCATGATATTTGTTTTCTCCCCGGATTACCGGTATGTATTTATTTTTCACAAAGTCAAGGGTTAATCCTTTCACCCCTTAAAGATAATTACCCAGATCAACCCTGCAAGCATGGGGACAATTAAGAAAAAGACAAGCCTTACTCCCCGATAGATAAGCAACCCATTATAATACATTTTACTCACTATATTTAGGCTTAACATTGCTGTTTAACGCTCATTACTTCTCTGCTTAGAGTCAGTAGAATTGGCACAATGGACTAGGCGAAAGCGGGGTATGGTTGATTTGATAAGCTATATTAATTCTAGGTGTTAAGCTTATTAAAAAAGACTAATAAAGGGGCAAAGTCGTTGGATGTAAACTAAGTTTCTACCGCGTATAAGTAGATTAAATTATCAATTTCTATAATTTCGACTAAAAATAGAATGTTGTATTTTAATAACGAGTGTTTCATTAAATCTATCTTGTTAGAACGCGAATACATCATCAGTTACACCTCTTCATCATAAATCATCATTGAAATACTCACTTGTTCTACGTAGATAAAGGGTATTTTTTTAATAAGGAGAAATTTTGCTAAATAGAACTGTTATGGGGTGGCGCGAATGGGTTGCGTTGCCTTCGCTAAACCTTCCTGCAATTAAAGCTAAAATAGATACGGGCGCAAGAACATCAGCATTACATGCCTTTAGAGTCAAGCGTATCAAGCGCAATCATTGTGATATCGTACAGTTTTCTCTACACCCTATCCAACGCAACCGTGACATTGTGCTCGATTGTGAGGCACCCTTACTTGATGAACGTGCGGTTTGTAATTCAGGTGGACATTGGGAAAAACGCTATGTTATCCAAAGCGATCTTGAGGTAGGAGAAATAAAACTACCGATCGAAATCACCTTAACAGACCGCGATAATATGCGCTTTAGAATGTTGCTTGGTAGACAGGCATTACAGCAAAATAAAAAACTACTGATTGATCCGACTTATTCCTACCTAGCAGGCTCTGATGACATAACGAATAAAGAACTTATGAAAATGTACCCAG
>JAGLDT010000100.1 GCA_023145485.1 Cocleimonas sp.
TAGCTCTAATAGCTCTAATAGCTCTGATAATATTCTTATCTTTGTATTCTTACGTGGTGGTATGGATGGATTGAGCATGCTTGCTCCAATGGATGGACATCCTGATCGTGTTCACTATGATGCTTTAAGAACCCATGGCACACAAATTCCAAGTAATCAATTATTATCAGTTGGCGAAAATTTTGGAATGCATCCAATGGCAACAGGATTGCATGAGCTTTATCAACAAAATGATTTGGCTATCGTTCGTGCTATAGGTTTACCAGCCTATGAACTTAATTTTAGTCACTTTGAGGCTCAACGTTATGCTGAGTTAGGAACACCAGGAATTAGGCATACAAATTCAGGGTGGCTAAGTAGGCATTGGCAAAGTGCTACCAATTATCCTAACAATATTCCACTACCAATTGTTGTTTTAGAAGACAATATTACACACTCTTTATTGAATGAAGCACAAGCAATCACAATGAAAAGCCCTTCGATTTTTCATTTAGAAGCATTAAATATTCATAATTTCAGGACAGTTCAAGAACAGGTTCTTGGTGAAATTTATGCTAATGGTAATTATGAAATTGATAATTTAGGAGATCAAGCTCTAAGTGCTATGAAAGTAGTCAACAAGGTTAATTTTAATATACCACCTGATAATGACGTAGAATATCTCCATACAACCAATGCCAATAGTTTTGGTTCAAAAATGAAAAAAATTGCTCAATTAATAAAGCAGGAAACAGGTGTTCGTATTGCGCAAGCTGATTTAGATGGTTGGGATACTCATGGTACCCAAGTTGCCGAATTTCCAACTAATGTGAGTACGCTTTCCAAAACATTGAAATCGTTTTTATTGGATTTAGAGGTTGAAGCACCTGGTGGTGGCACATGGGCGGATAGAACAACAATAATGGTTTACAGTGAATTTGGTCGTCGCATTCCTGATAATGCTGTTGGAGGAACAGATCATGGCTGGGCAGGTACTTCATTAGTTTTGGGAGCGGGTGTCAACGGTGGAGAAATGTATGGGCAATGGCCTGGACTTGCACCAAATGAGCAATATCTTAATAGTCTACGAGGTACAGTAGATTATCGAACCCTAATGTCAGAAATATTGATTAAACGTATGGGAAATAACAAAATTGGTGAAATATTCCCAGGTTTTCCAGAAAATGAATACAATCCTTTAGGTGTTGTTTCAGGTGCCAATTTAACACCTGATTTTAATAGCAGTACTGGGTAGGTATTGTGTTTTTTAAGCCGTAATTCAGAGTAAAAACTCTTATTTTTAAACGGTTAAAATTAAACGATTCTGTTTTCGCAGTTGATTCCCATCGGCAATGTTGTAAACGTGCCTGTCAATCCAAGTACACCGACCCGTTAAGGTCTTTTAATACTTGGAGACAGGGGGCGTCACTTGGGAGTCATCTACAGGTGACATAACTTAATTGTTTGGCGCTTCCTTATCCTAAAGTTTCACGACTCAAGCCCTTGTGTTTTTTAGGCATGAGGATGTTATTGAATTTTTATTCCTTAGCTCAGGGGTAGGTGACTGGCGCAATCTTAACCCAAAGCCAACCAAGATACTCATGTAGTGCTTTCTCCGTTTTGCGTAGTTGTTTTCCCTGAAAAAAACTACCGATTGAGTCATCATCCCTGTCATTAAAGTCGGCGGGAGCGGCAATAGGATGTAAGCCTGTGTCATTAAAAATTTTCATTGTTCTTGGCATATGATAGGCAGAAGTAACCAGTAAAAAGGGTTTTTCGCCTAAGCGTTCTTTTATGGCTAATGCTTCTTCTTTAGTATCCTTGGCTTGATCTTGCATTAAAATATCTTCTTTTTTCACACCAGCCTGTTGTAATAAACGTCCTATTTTTTCTGCTTCCGATACCTTATTGTACCTTGAGTAACCTGATGTAATGATTTTTACTTCAGGTATTTGATGATAAAGTCGCGCGCCTTCCCATGTTCTACGCTCTCGATCACCTCCTAGTAATAAAATATACTCAATATTGGGTGGGATATTCACTAAGGGTGGATATTGGTTTTCAAGTGGAGCAAGCAATAAGCTAGATATAGGTGCGGAGCTAATAAAGAATAGCCAAATTAATGCCAGCAAAAGATAATGCTTGGCTCGTTTTGTATTGTTTTTATGCAGCAACCAAACAGCAAGTATGACTAAAATAGCGACAAGAGTAAGGGGCATTAATAGGAATGAGAGGAATTTTTTAATTAGAAATCCGATACTTAAATTCAATATTTTCTCCTAAAAAGTAAATGAATGAATAGGTTGGTGTTATGTGTATTACTTTTTTCCGTGTTTCGTAAACTGAATATTTACAAATCAAACACTTCCCATGGTTGATATTATAGTAAGAATGTTGCCTGTGGATTATGAGTGCTCATTCAGGTTTCTGAGGCTTTGAATATGCTAGATTGTAATAAACTATATTGCTCTTTTGCAATATAGTTTGCTGGTGAGTCTTTAGTACGGGAAGAGTTTGAAAAAAGGCAGAGAGTATAGTTAGATGATATTTGAGGGTGGGTTTTATAACCTAAAATACCTTCTAGAGAAAGCTACTATGCCAGCGGTAGTACTCCCATCAAAACAAGAAGTTAGAAAATAAAATTAAAATTATTCATTGTGTTAAAAAATCACAGAAAATAAACCACTGTGGGTCTATATTTATTTCCATGTTTGCTTTATTAAAAAGAGAAAGCTAATAAATATTAGTAAATTTTCGTTTTTTAAATATTTTAAAACACATAAAAAACCTAAGGTACTCCTTAGCTAGGGAAAAGAGAAATATGTCACTATCAATCCAACCACCTTCGGATCACTATCTTGTTCTTATTGTTGATGACGAGCCTGATA
>JAGLDT010000101.1 GCA_023145485.1 Cocleimonas sp.
TGTGCTGGCATGGCTAAATCAGACGGTGATGCAGAAGAATGGGTTTATTTACCAAAAGGAACTTGTGAAAAAATTCCTAGTGGGAAAGTAAAACCAAGTAAGTCATAAGCACTTTTATTATTGATTCAGTCGGATGGTGCTAACACTGCCCGACCTGCGATAAAAAATGAAAGGCCTTGGCTGCTAAACGACATTATTAGAGGAATATAATTAGATGAAAAAATTTCTTTCTGGGTTTTTAATGGGCAACTGCGCTCCCATGGATTTTGTACTTAAACCGCTATTATTACTCGGCTTTCGCTTTTATGTAGCGCAAGTATTTTTCATGTCAGGGTTGACTAAAATACAATCTTGGTCATCAACGTTATCGTTATTTGAGTATGAGTACAATGTTCCTGTCATTCCACCGCAAATAGCGGCTTATATGGCAACGGCAGGGGAGTTAATGTTACCTGTCATGCTGGTGGTAGGGTTATTCAGCCGTCCAGCGGCGTTAGGATTATTTGTACTAAACCTTGTCGCTGCGATTTCATATCCTGATATTAGCATCGCAGGAGAGAAAGATCATATCATCTGGGGAGCGATGCTCGCTGTTATCTTTGCATTCGGACCAGGCAGTCTATCGATTGACAAATTACTCAGTAACCGCTGGAAAAATGGCTAGTTGAATAAGTTGAGGCATTATCTTATCCGTAACGCCTCAATTTTCCCTGCAATAACATCATCATTATCACCCAATGTCCCAGCAATGCGCTAATATTCAGTCACTCTCAAACATCAGCACTCCTATTAGCATCACTATCTAATTACGATGCATTAGCAACTATCAAGCGGAAACAAAAATCTCATTATCTGAGTTTTACAGCCTCTGATATTCTAAATCCAACCTCCAAAGCGTAACTCTTTCACATTAACTTCCATCTTCTGCTGATAAAATATTAATCATTATCAATTGAAATATTAGAAGGGAAAACCATGTCAATTACTAAAATAACGGTAACAATGCTTACTATTATGTCTCTCACGGTCATTCTGCAATATTCACATGCCCAACCTTCATTATCTTTTGAAAAAACATGTAAATTTAATCAGGTTGTTAATATTGTTGATCCTGCATTAATTGCTGGGACAGAAGTATTGATTGAAGACCTTTAAATTTTTGATTAAAAACTTATCACTACCCACGACCTCGATACGGTGGAACATTTTGCTCAGGAACCCATACACCTTTAGGTATTTTGCCATAAGCAAAAAACACATCAATCGGTATTCCGCCACGCGGATACCAATAACCACCAATACGAATCCATTTAGGCTCAATTTCTTTCATCAGTCGTCTGGCAATACGCACAGTGCAGTCTTCATGAAATGCACCATGATTGCGGTATGAACCAAGATATAATTTCAGCGATTTACTTTCAACCAATCGTTCATCAGGAATATAATCAATCATCAAATGTGCAAAATCAGG
>JAGLDT010000102.1 GCA_023145485.1 Cocleimonas sp.
TTTTCACGAATCGCTACGTATTCCATTTCAGGAGTGATAATCCCTTGGCGCGCATAATGCATTTGTGAGACATTTTTTCCGTCAATAGCAATGCGTGGCAACGGTTTATTTTCAAATGGCTCAATATTAAGATCCGTGGCAAGACGTTCACGCGCAAAATCTGAACTAAAACGCTCCAACTCAAGGGTATCATTACGCGCCTCTATCCATGCCTGTCGAAACTTTGGGAGACCTTTATTTAAATCAATATCAATATCAGGATCAGTATACGGCCCAGAAGTATCATAAACACGCACTGGCTCATTTTGTTCATACGTTGCCGCATCGCCATCACCCCCTAGATAAGTAGGGGTCAGCTCAATATGGCGCATGGCTACCTTAAAAGTATCGTCTTGATTGCTAACGTAGATTTTTTTCGAGCCTGATAACGGCTCGCGGGTAAGCGCAGTGATAATGCTTGTAGGGACTTCTTTTTGAATAATTATCGTCGGGTCAGACATGCTTCTCTCCAGCAAAAATAGAATAATTACTTGCCAGAATAGAAACTATTTCCCTCGTTCCTCAATTCTTATTGAGGAACGTAGTCTCAAAATTCTATTTCTATAGCATTGCATCGAAATAGAATTTCCAAACAGTGTGTTCCCAAATGGAATTTAGGAACCAGAAAAAAGGATACACACAGCTTGTTCCCTACGACGGCATTAACCGTATCAGGTTCAACGGGTATAATTCTCAGTCTGTATCACCTTTTTATTGTTAGAAACAGACTCCCCGACAAGTGGTGTAAGACTAGCAAATTTTTAACAGAAGTACTGCTTAATTTGCTAGCTAAAGACATAATTGTAATCTTGGAGGGAGTCATGATTTTAAACTTCATGCGGGCTATCTTGAAAAATACTGAAGTCAAAAATTAATGAGCGATGAAGGAGACCGTGATTTTGTTTTCTTTTTTTTCTGTATGGGATTGTTCATCTTGTAGTGTTCCCATTTTGCAGGAGGGCCTATTTTTTCATGAGATAGCGGGGCATTTTGATGATGCTGTTTAGAGTGTTGTTCTAACGTATGATCTGTTCTTAATATTTTGAAAAAACTACCAATTATGGAATGTTTTTCAGCTGCTAAGGATAAATAATAATCCAATGGTTGAGGACAGTTAGGGACAACTAAAGGGCCAAGAATAAAGCAACCACCAGTACACGAACTTATACGTTCACTCCAATGAAAAGAAGTTGGACCGTTTGCAGTACCTTTTGTTGTTGTGTCAAATGTTTTTCCATTAATAATAAGCCAAACATGTCCAATCTCGGTTCTCTCAACTTTTGTTTTTCCTGGCTTATTAAGGACTGGCATTCTTGTATATTCATTTTTCTTGAATGCTATACGAACAATCCCATCCATTTTTCCAGCTCCCTTTCTATCATAGCTCGATATAGCATAACCTCCTTTAGAAATCTCCCCTCTTTGCGTCGATGTTCCACCTGCTTTTAATCGCTTATTACCAACGGATGTTTGGTAAATAACATAATCTACAAATCCAGAACAATCCAATCTTTTTATTGTATTAGCTGCTTTTGTTATAGGGCGAACTTTTCCTTCCGAACCTTTTCTGTGATAGGTAATATTGCTATTAAGTAACGTATTTATAATTTTGCCCATTTTGTAAAAATCAAAGGTTATTTTCGTCATAATTTTACTCCTTTCTAAGTTTGAAAAGATTATTATGATTTCCGTAATGATTCTGTGATATTTTCACGTTTTCTTTATTTTTCACTTACTTGAAGGTTGATTGTTAGGCAAAAAGAGACTTGTCTAACAATATTTGAGCAGAAAAATCCTCCGCATAACAAGCGGTGATATAATCACTATTTTCAGTATAAGGAAATTCAAACTCATATTGAGTTGCTATTTTTTTTGCTTTTAATTTAAATTCATCCTGATTAAAATTATTTACATCAGAGCCAAAAAAAAGATAAGTTTTTTTGTATTTATATTGGTAAGTGAATTTAAAGGTGGCGCAGAAAGTGGCTACTTTTTGTTTAAAGTAGGGATTATTATCCACTAAATTAGTGACCGCTACCCCGTCGTCAGTTAATCGTGATTGACACAGTTGATAAAACTCTTGTGTGGATAAGTGATTAGGGTGTTCGCCTATTCCAGAGAAGCTATCGAGAAGGATAATGTCAAAGTGTTTTTGTGGGAAAGTGGCAAGGTGTTTACGCCCATCTTGTAGGCTGATTTTCATTCTTTCATCAGGCACAACACCAAAGCAGATTTCAGCGAGTTGGATGACGCCTTCGCTGACTTCCGATGCTTCTATTAATAATTTTGGAAAATAATGGTGGAATATCATCGGTACACGCCCACCACCAAAACCCAGCATATAAAGATTTTTAGGTTGTGGTTTAAACACTAAACTTAGCATCATAACCTGAGCATATTTACCTAATAAATTTAATGGCTGACTAATATCGATACTTGACATGGAGTCACTCACTTTGCTCTTTAGTAGAAATACCGTTGTGTCCATAAAATGCAAAGAAATGATATTTTTGTCCTTAATAACCATCAAATTTTCAACACCATCACTATGATTAGCAATAATGCCTTCTTTCTTTGCATAGACCCAAAGCAATGCTTTTCTTATTTTTATGAGATTTTCCGAGTTCCAATTTTTCATTGATTAACAACCGAGTATTTTAAAGATCAAAAGAATATTGTACTGACGGCTTAATCCTGATTACTCCTAGATAAAGATTAAAGCCCCTAAATTTCTGATCTGTGCATATTGTTTAAAAAGTGTGAATACGTCACAGAATGATCAGTTTGGGTGTTATAAAGTAGTTTGCATAATAAGAGGAGGTCAATCTTTAAGGCTAAAAAATGCTAACCGAAGTTGGCGAGGGATGTCATTTGGAAAAGGAGGCAATTTTAAGACTGTGGTGGTTTCTTGATTGTGTTGACGAATGACAAATAAGAGTGGTGAAAACTGCCTTTTGCGACAGTCTCTCTGCGAGGGAGCTGTCGTTTTTTATTTTTGAATCTTAAATTTAGTCTATTTTAGGCTAGTCAATATACTAGTACTCATAAGTGATTTTGCTATAGTAGCGTCTTCAAAATTTACGGCTTATGAGATTATTCCTTATGAACAACACCGCAGCGGCAAATATTGCCCATATCCTCACCGAAGCATTACCTTATATTCAACGTTATTCTGGTAAGACTATTGTTATAAAATACGGTGGTAATGCGATGACCGATGAAAAATTAAAAGAAGGATTTGCACGGGATATTGTTTTGCTGAAACAGGTGGGGATTAATCCTGTGATTGTGCATGGTGGGGGGCCACAAATTGGTAATTTACTGAAACAAATTGGCAAGGAAAGCCATTTTATTGATGGAATGCGGGTCACTGATACTGAAACAATGGATATTGTGCAAATGGTGTTAGGCGGGTTGGTGAATAAAGATATTGTCAGTATGATCAATCATGCTGGCGGGCGTGCTATTGGTTTAACGGGCAAAGATGGCAACTTGATTCGTGCCAAAAAGCTAGTTCTGACCAAGAAAAATCAGAAAAATCAACCCTCTGAAATTATTGATCTTGGGCATGTGGGTAAAGTGGAACGTATTGATCCTTCTATTATTGAAATGTTGGTTAATAAAGATTTCATCCCCGTGATAGCCCCTGTTGGTGCGGGTGAACGTGGCACATCTTATAATATCAATGCAGATACGGTTGCAGGTGAAATGGCTGCAATCCTTAAAGCAGATAAGTTGTTATTGCTGACTAATACCCCAGGTGTATTGGATAAGGAAGGTAATCTACTGACGGGCTTAAATAAGGAACTGATTAAAGAATTGAAAGAAAATGGCACCATTCAAGGTGGTATGATTCCTAAAATAGACTGTGCGCTTGATGCAGTAGAAGCAGGTGGTGGCTCTGCCTGTATTATTGATGGACGTGTTGAACATGCTGTTTTACTTGAATTATTAACGGATAATGGTGTGGGAACATTGATCAGTTAAAATTTCTACAGCATTAAATAAACACTACTGACACAATGCTGTCAGTAGCCCTGTTTTAAACTACTCCCGACAATCAAAACAACACAACAAAACAACGAAGGAGTAATTTATGAAAAATATTGTCACATGGTTTGAGATTCCCGTTACTGATATGGAACGTGCTAAAACATTTTACAGTGCTGTACTGGAGACTGGTTTTAAAGATAATGAAATGAATGGCTTTAAAATGGCGATCTTCGATTATGAAGAGCCTGCTGTAAGCGGTATGTTGATACAGGCTGAGGATTATGAGCCGAGTAAAACAGGTGCTGTTATTTATCTAAATGGCGGTGATGATTTGAGCGTACCATTAGAACGAGCGATACAAAATGGTGCGGCGGTTCTTTTTCCTAAAACAGCCATTAATGATGGTGAATGTGGGTATTTCGCTCAGTTCACTGACAGTGAAGGTAATCGAATTGGACTTTATTCGGTTGAGTAATAAGCCTTAAGGAGAGCATTATGCGTCGTGCTGACCGTCTATTCCAACTGGTTCAAATTCTTCGGAATAAGCGATTAGTTACGGCGCATGATTTAGCGCAGAGGCTTGAGGTTTCGCAGCGGACTATTTATCGTGATATTCAGGATCTGAGTCTCTCAGGTGTGCCTATTGAAGGCGAAGCAGGTGTTGGTTATCATTTGCGTTATTCTCTGGATATTCCACCTATTATGTTTAATGCTGAGGAGCTTGAAGCACTGGTGTTAGGGGTACGTTTTATTAAGGCGTGGGGTGGTTCTGAGTTAGGTACTAGCGCCCAATCTGTTCTTGATAAAATTCAGGCTGTTATCCCATTGGAGTTACGAGAGCATATTGATGATAGCAAACTATTTGCACTGCGTTTTGGTGATCGTGAAGATCTGAAAACTACATTGGATCATTGCAGAAATGCTATTGCTAAATTCAACTATTTACAAATAGATTATAAACGTGCTGATGATACCGCTAGTCAACGTAAGCTTAAACCGCTGGGTTTGTTCTTCTGGGGAAATGTTTGGACATTAACCGCATGGTGTGAGTTACGCAATGATTTTCGCAATTTCCGTTTGGATAGAATTGATAGATTAGCGATATTAGAGCAAACCTTTGTGGAGCAATCAGGACAAAACTTGGATGATTATATTGCCCTCATGCGAGAGCAATATCAGGACGAATGTCATTAAGGATACGTACGTTTTTTGTATTTTTAGTGTTAGGCTACTTCAAGGAAATAAACGCGCAAATAGAAGGTAATCTTTCTATAAATATAATCCTTGAATTAGCTTAGGCTAGTCCTGCTAATTATATTTTATAAATCTTGCCCTCTCTGTAGTTTTCCATAGGACTGCGTTATGGGACTTGGCAAGGGAGTGACCATTACCTGCGCTCCAAGCCTTGCCTATGAAAAACCTCATCAAGCTATTTGTGCGTTTATTTTCTTGGAGTAACCTTATATAAATGAGGTGCTAGTTGGCGATTATAATTCCAGCCTTGACGCCCAGGTTTCGCGGATAATGCACGCGCTTTACTTTCAAGTCGTTTGGTTATGAGTATTTTTCTTAACGTTGCTACTCTATGGAGTGATTTTTTTTGACGTACAGCAGGTCTACTTTTTTTATAGGACGACTTGATTTGTAAGGCACGGACTCTTTGTAATGCTGCTCTTTTTTTAGTCGACATACCTTTATAGCTATTCACACCTTTATTTACAAATGTGTGCTTTGGTTTCTTTCGTTTTGTTGATGTTGAGAAGGAAGATTTTACGCCTAATGACTGTATTCTACTAAGAATAGCTTTATCTGCTGCTGACATTCCCTTGTAATGAATAGGATTTTTATTAACTAATGTGTCGCCTATAATTAAAGAGGAAAGTTCTGGATTACCTGACAATTCACCAAAAATACGCAAAACATTTTTTACATAGTTACGTGTTTCTTTATAAGGGGGAATACCGTTATAACGGTCTACTTTTCCCTCGCCCGCATTGTAGCCAGCCGTTGCTTTTCGCAAATCACCATCATAGCGTTTTAGTAGGAAACGTAGATATTTTGTCCCTGCATTAATATTTTGTGCTATATCAAAGCTATCACTTACCCCGAAACGATCAGCTGTTGCAGGAATCAACTGCATAAGCCCCTGCGCCCCTGCAGGGGAAACAGCCCTGCTATCATAACAAGATTCAACCGCAATCACTGCACGTATCAAGTTACTATCTACTGAGTATTTTCTAGAACTTCTGATAATGATGTGATCTATTTTAAGGGCTTTACGCTTAATGATTTCAATATTGCTTAGACAGGACCATCTGCTACGCTTGCGCCTAGGTTTTACTTTGCCTTTTTTAATAGCGGAAGCATTTTTATCCAACATAGCTAACTGTTGATAAGGTTCTGCCATTGCAAAATTAGTGAGCGAAAATGTAAAAATAATCGCAACAATTGTATTTATTATCTTCATAGGGTTAAGTGTAACTAAAAACATAAGGTAAAAGGAATAGTTTAGGTGTTAAATTTTATTAACAAGTTCATTTATCAATCTTTATTTGAATTTAAGTAAGTTTAAAAATATTTAATTTTTAGTGCCTATTTAAAGAAATAGAAAACCCTAGATAAAGTTGTGGGATTTTTGAGAATACAATTAGATCATCACAAAAAAATAGATAAATAATTTACTAATACCTTATTTATCATAATACTATGATCACCACCTGTTTAAGATTTATGCAAAAACTTGAGATAGTAAAATATAAATGCTACCTTAACGCGATTTATCACATGTGTGGATTATTATTGTATGAACATGGAAGAGTCGTTAGGTTTGAACAAGAGTTTTGAAAACCCTGTAGAAGCTCGAAAGCAATTGCAACTGTATATTAATCTTAAATTGGCATCAACAGGGCAGCCAACGGGGAAAAGCGGTAATGCTGAATTCATGTCAATTGCGAATGATTTATTGGAAAGCTATCGAGAAAAAAATAGACGCTTACATGATTATCAATGCTCAGCAGATCGTCGTATACAAGATTTTCTTGATGAGTACCTTAAAGACTGTGACGATGAGACACCCAAGCTACCCTCAAATACGTTTGTTTTAGATCGTTACGGTATTGCACGTGAACTTTCTATTCCAGCAGATAGCGATGAATTCGTTTCGGATATTATTTCTAGCTATCGCATTCGACAAGGCGTATTGCATAATCCAATTAATGATCGCCGTACCACTAAAGGGTCGTTCCATATTGTGGACGGTGGTTTGCCGATTCCTGGTGATAAAAAGGCAGTACCCAAAGTTGCTTTCTCACGATTATTAAAATCAGCACTCAATCCGCCTGATGAGTTGCTACAATTGCCGTTTACTGCGGATGAAGAAGAAAAGGCAACGTTATTTGTGTCGTTATTGTTGCGTCCTACTATTTGCCCTGAAGTGCCGACGGTTTCTTCTGAAAAAAATATGGAAATACGCTTCTTTGCGCCAGGGAATTTAGTCAGTAATCTTGACTTTGTAGAAAGTATTTTTGGTAATGCGGGAAATCCGTATCTTGCTGAATACGATGCTGCATTGGATACTGAACATTGGTCTGGGCATACAGGTTGCGTGATTCTTGCACCTCATATTAGAGAGTTGACCAAAAAAGAACTAGGTCTACCTCATTATGATGATGCGACTGAAGCACAACGCAAAGATGGTATGAGTTGGAAAGCAACGGATGAAAAATATAATGATGGTGATGCTTTTAAAATAACGTGTCGTACTGAAGAAGGTATTATTGTTACGATTTTGGCGGATAATTATTATGGTTATTGTAAAAAAGAAGTAAAAACACAGCTTAGTTATGCTACTAATCTCTATGGTCTGACAGAAGAAGAACATGCAGGGGGAGCATTAGCGATACGTCGTCGCAATCATGGTGTGGAGTATGGGGCGGATCATCTAACGCGTAAGCATCCTGAAAGGTATAACTTTGAAACCGTTGCAAATAAATATGCACATATTATGGATGTTCAGCCAGAAGGCTATGGCATCGATAAGAAACATCCTGATGTAATTTATATTCCCCTCGATATTCGGATGGATTTGCAAGAACAAACGGTGCGTTGGGAGCATAACGGTGAAATGCAACAGATTAAGTTGCAACCAAATAAAATTTATATGCAACCCTGTGGCTATAAAATTGAAATGGAGCAGCATCCTGCTGCGCCATCATGGCGTTTGATTGGCACGGAAGCAGAAGGGACTTTCTGTCATAAGCCCTGTACAGTTTCTGGTGGTGGTAAATCTGAAATATCCAA
>JAGLDT010000103.1 GCA_023145485.1 Cocleimonas sp.
CCGATTAAAACCTGAATTTGCCAATGAAGACAGTGACTCAACAAGAAAACCACTTAATTTAAAGCGTAGTTTAGGTTCTGTGATTCAATTATTAACGCCTTCAAAAAGTAACACTAAAGAATATAATGATTGGTTAGCAAAGATACCGTCACGTATTTTGTCACAAGCTTTTATTATTAAACGTATGCATCAAAAAGAATGGGGTGATAATTGGCGACAATATTTTTATGTTGATGTGGTTAATGGAAAACCAGGTCATGCGCTTAAATATGATGGTCGTGAGTTAGTTGCTTCTTATTTGCGTGTTGGTTTAGGTAAAAAAGGCAAATGGCGTACTTACAAAGTCAGACAAGACTTTATAGCGACTGAAAAAATTCAAATGGAAGATGATATTAGTGCTTCAGTGGTCGTTAGTGCAAAGAGTCTTCCTAATGTATCACCGAAGTCATCTAATCCTAGTCTTAAACTAGTGAAGAACTGTGAATACCGTTTATTTCAGCGTCCTGATGAAGCAATACACCGTGGCTTTGATACCCAAACTGAAATTGATATGGCACTACCTAATAATTTCATTGCTAACTATGAACCACTTATCGGCGACAAATTAGAATCATTGATTGAGGATGTGGTTGAGTTCCAAAAATACACTGATCCAATGCGAAACTTATTGCAGGGTGCTTATGATCAGGGTGATCAGTATGCTGTCTCCTCTGCAGACCCACGGATGATGGCGGATGGGCCGAGTCAAAATCCACGTTATTTGCAACTTCGTTCCGATCTTCAAAAACCTGTACGAACGTATATTGCTGAGATGGGTGCACGATTCAAGCGTTTGATTCCGCCAGAAGAAGCCTTAGTAACCCCAGTCAATGCGGTACTCACTGGTCGTCGTAATAATCCTGCGGAAGAGGGTGTTCGCCCACTGGCTGTGTATAATCCGATTCACTACCAAGAACTGCCTGAATTATTTATGGATTTCATTTGTAGTGTGACAGGAAAGTCGCCCTCAACGACAGGAGCAGGGAGTGAGGGTGCGTTAACCAAAGGGGCATTTAATGCCTTGCGTCCAACCGCTGACCTTAATAATACGCTGGTTTCCTTTATTATCACGGGGTATGCAGGTTTCTCCAGTGCGGCGGGTTATATCGGAGCCAAGTTACGTGTAGATCATGATATTAGTTTATTGATTCCTGAAATATGGGCGCGTCTAAAAGAACACGAGCGTGATCCTGAGTATTTAATTGCACATGACTATTTAGAGAAAATAGAAAACTTTAATCATAATGGGAAGAGAGTAAAAGCGAGTCGCTTGGGCTACCGTATCACAGAACGTTTCATTTCCGCTTTCCTAGGTAAAATTTTTGATAACCCTGCGGTCGTTTTTAATAAGAAAATTCTAAAACCTGAAATACAAGGTATGGATGAGTATGTTGATGGTATTAATAATATTGTCGAAGCACAACAAACTGTCGCACAACGTTATTTAGACGATGGCAGTATTGAAGATGCTTGCCCGCCGTTAAAAGCAATTCTTTATATAATGGCAACAGGTGAGTACAAAGGGAGAACCATTCAGCATCAAGAGATTAGAGACTTATTTGCTCGCGAAGCAATGTTAAACTCAGACTGGTATAAACAACGCCTAGAAACAAAACAGAAACGAGAAATTTGGTTATGGGAAAAACATTGTAAAAATTTACAAAATTTTATGAAATTGGATGGGCATGATGATCTCATTGAATCACTAGGAATTGAAAAGCGTCTAGTTCATGCAAAACAGCAATTAGAATTAGTTGCTCAAAGTGGTTATTTAGACAGTTTAGAGGGAACCATTGGTGCGGATACTTTAAGTGCTTGTCCTGATTAGCTGGAGAAGAGTCAATGAAATTGATTTTTTAAAAATAAAGTATTGACGGCAGGAATTTGATCTATATAATGCGCTGCTCACTCAGACAAAAACTACTTAAAAACAAGTCATTTAAGTCTGATTGAAGGCGCAAAATAGGCAGTAGAAAATAACTGTTTAGATTAAATAAAAAAGATGCGAAAAAAAGCTTGCATCAAACTTAA
>JAGLDT010000104.1 GCA_023145485.1 Cocleimonas sp.
CCAGCAACTGGTTTAAACGCGGTACGCCATTACTCATTCGCATCGGTACAATCTTAGCTAATAACACTTTGATTTTAGGATTTCTAGCACGCAATTTTGTAATTACTTGCTCAATTTCATCACGGGTAGACTGAGGGCTTTGCTTTTGATGGACATCATTAGTGCCTAGATGAATCAACGCAATATCAGGGCTGTAACCCCTTATCCAATGATCTAAACCTTTCTCCCCATTCGGCAAGCCATTCAATATTTGATCAGTTCGCCAACCTGAATGCCCTTCGTTTCTTTCAGGAAAACGTTGCCCTTTGTAATTCTCCCAGCGTCTACTGCCATTGCCTTTTTTAGTTTGACTACCGATAAATTCAACTTGCTTACCTGCATCAACAAGATGTTGCCATAGCGGATAACGATAGCTTAGTTTATAGGGACTAGCACAGGTAATAGAATCACCAAGGGGTAGAATTTTAACTTTTCTATTGTCTGCATAACTGCTGAAAGGAAGGACTAAGCACGTCAGCAACAGTGCTTTTATTAATGTTTTCATTGCTCTTCTCGAAAAACAACCCAAGTGGTTGCGATGTATTTAGCACCCTCCCCTACGACCATTGCACGGTGTTCATGCGTCCAAAAAGGAGGGAATAGAACTAAGGTGCCTTTAGTTGGGGTTATTTTGATGTTCTGATGCAAGAACTCAGTTTCTCCGCCTTTTTCTTCCATATCATTAAGATACCAAAGTGCGACTAGTTGACGCATGGCTAACCCTGGGCTATCACTGTCGACATGCCAGTGGTAATACTCCCCTGGTTGATAGCGTTGTAAATTATAGCCTTTATCACCGAAGCGGTGCATATTGGAGAAATAAGGATAAGCTTCGCCAAATTCCTTTAGTGCTAAGCTTAATGAACGGTAGAGATTATTATTGACATCGTTCCAGTGATCTTTGCCAGTGACAACAAGATCGGTTGTCTTTTTTAACCCCGTATTGGCTCCCATTTCAGAGCCAACGCGTCCTTTGTATTGATCGGCTTGATTGGTTTCAAACCTTGCTACCATGTCATCGCATAAGAAGTCGGGCAGTGCATTTTTATATTCAAAAATAAAACTGCCTTCTTTTACTTCCCTGATATTTTTCATTTTTAACATCCAAGTTATAAAATATTCTTTTCTACCAGCTTTTCAATATCGCCAGTTGCTTCTTTTCCTTGCTCACTAAAGAGTTGCAAACATGCTTTACCAATACGCTCCCAATGTTGACGTGATACTTCAATGTGCTCGGCAATAGCGCTGGGATTCCCACTTTGATACCAACTTTCATAACTTGCCCTTAATTGAGGTGAAAGCTTTTTGCGCATGGCGGTTAAACTGCCAAAATAGAAATGAATTGAAGCGGGAGAGTCTGTTTCTAGCAATTTATTCAATGTTGTCAAGGAATCGGCAAGATTGTCTCTGATCGCACGTAGCATAATTTCTGCAGCAGAGCGTGGCAAGGTGTTTAACATTTCATTCCATTGCTGATCACCTAATAGTTTACCTGCCTGCACTTCACCGACTTCATGTTCAATAATCAATGCCGATTCAACGTCTGCCATTTTATCCAGTGCTAATTCCACATTGCCTTCAAAATCATAAGCGGCAACGGCGCGTCCTAATGGGCTATCAATGGGACTCATACGCCATTCTTCGACCTTTTCCCATAGCATACGGCGTAGCGATTCATTGCGAATAAACACTAAATTACCTTGCATCATCGCAGGTGGTGCTGCCATATCCCGTGCATATTCACGAGTAGAAATAAAAATATCGATGCCATCACGTTGATAATGTTGTTTAAGATCCCCAATAAAGAAATGTGGGCGACAGCGAATACCCAAACCTGCGCTGTAAATCAGACCTTTAGGGTTTAATAGTGCATTAATTTTCTCATTATCAAAGGCTTCAAAGCTTTGCCCTTCAATTTCTAAAGGAAGATAATCCTGCTCTTCTAGTTCATCCCACAATTCTTCACGACTTGTTAGCCAATCGCCAACATCATCCACTTCAATGACATTATTAAAACTTGCCTTCTGCTCCCAGCGATACATTTCACGCATCTTCATTAAATAAACACACAGGGTAAAATCACCCGCATGACGTGCATCCGCTATATGACAGTTAGTTTGAGTTGTCTTAATAAGATGTTTTAGTGATTCTTCAGATAATTTTTTAGTTTTCATAGATCTAATTCTATACGACGAATTTATACAACTCCAAAGGAAGTTTATTAACGGTATTGCTGTAAAATACAACTCTTTGATACCATCTTATAAGGGATATTCGCATTTTTCCAATAGACCTTTATAATCTAGCTCTAATATAACCTCATCCTAATCAGCATCACGGAGTGCCAATACAGTGCGTATACGAATCAAAACCAAATGGAGCAATAAAGTACGTGAGGTTTCTGTTGAGGAAACGGTAAGCGTATTGGCGTTTAATTGTTGGAAAATCGGCATGCAGACGTTGCTTGAGATTGAGAATGAAAATTTTCAGATTGATACTCAACAACAACGTATTGCGATTATGGAAGAAGTGGTTGCCTTGTTAATTCATGCGCTAGATCGCATGGTGCATGAAACCATAGAGGATGAAGATCGAGCTACTTTGATTCAGCTTTATGCTCAAAAAATGGCGGATCATGTGCAGGATAATGCGCGTGATTTTAGTGGCAATGGTGATTATCGTACCCCATTTTATGAGAAGCTTAATCAACGTTTTGTGGGTTATGCAGAAACTAAATGGAATGCTGAGAGAAATCAAGCTGGCTTTTCAATGGGGCGTGAATTTGCCAATAATGTCATAAACACATTAGGTACGCGGGATAAAAAATGGGCATTGGATTATTTGCAACAGGTGTTATTGCCTGATTTCTTTTCGCTGTATATCAAAACGGTTAAATCAGTGGGGCTGATTGAAGACAGTACGGGTGAAGGTAATCAATTAGATTCACAACATCATTTGATTACGGATAAAGAAGAAAAGTTAAAAAAAATAGAGCGTTCTAAATATGAAGTTGCTGATTCAGATTTGACTAAATCTTCATAACCTATAGAACGCCACTGCTTTTAATATTCAAATAGGCATTAATTAATTCAACACTTAAATGATCTGGCGTGGTTTCTAGCGCGCTCGTTCCATTATGTAATAATTTTTCAAAGGCCTTTTTACGGTGTTGTAAGTATTGGTGTGTGGCAGCATTGAGAATGGCATCAGGAAGCTTTTTAATCGGCTGTTGCAATACATTATCAATTGCTTTTTCACGTAAACTACTCACTAATACGAGATGACGCTTTCTAAGTAGGTTAATTGCAGGGAGTAAGTCATCACTGTCTTCATCACGGATATTGGTTAATACAACAATCAAGGCCCGTTTTTTATGGCGAATCATTAAATCCGTAGCTGCTTTGCTAAAATCAGGGGATTCACTGCTGGGCTGTAAATCATAAACCGTGTTTAGAATTTGCTGAATAGTATGGTAACCCTTTCGGGGTGGTATCCAGCGAGATTCACCAGAGAATGTTCCTAAACCGACCGCATCACCTTGACGCAAAGCGACATAGGAAAGTAGCAAGATAGCATTTAAGGTATGATCAAAATGTGATAATTCATCATCCTTAGCTAACATTCGATGCCCACAATCAAGCATAAAGATAATTTCTTGATCACGTTCATCCTGATATTCACGTGAAATTAACTTCAAACTGCGCGCAGTGGCTTTCCAATCAATTTGACGCAATGCATCACCTTGACGGTATTCACGTAATTGATGAAAATCCTGCCCCTCTCCACGACGA
>JAGLDT010000105.1 GCA_023145485.1 Cocleimonas sp.
GCTTTTTTATAATCCCCATTTGACTGAGATTATTATCGACCGCTAATAAAGCATACTGCGATAGTGCTGCAAAATTGGGGTAGACATGGGTTTCATTGATAACATCCAATTTTATATTACGTTGCCATAAACCTAGCAATGAACTGAGGTGTATTTGTACTAAAGGAAAAATAAATTTTCCACGCTCAGTTGCTGTGAGTTTGTATTCAATATCAGCATATAAACCTGCGCTAATACTTAAACCAACAGGCAATCCTTCTACTTCCATCTGTTGCGGATAGTGATCATAAACGTCTAAAGTTTGCGACCACTTAGAATGATTATGCAAACGTAATTTGATACGACGATTAACACCCAGCGGTAAGGAGCTAGGTACATTACGTGATACTTCAATGGGTTGCTTTCTATAAACGAGAAATAAATCAACGGCTGCTATTATGAGTATCGCATATAAACCTAAGCGCCACAGCTCAATTAGGTCAGACCATACTGTTGCTAATAGGCCAATTATGGCTATTAGCGACAACGCATAAAATAAACGTTTAGAGGGAAGTGGCATTAAAAATCAACCATTTTCAAGCAAAGTTTTAAGATCAATCAAAGCGGCATTTGCTCTAGAAATATAAGATGCCATGACTAAAGAATGATTGGTAACAAAACCAAAACCACTGCCATTAAGAATAAAAGGACTCCAAACCGTTGCCTGTGTTGATTCCAATTCACGAATAATTTGACGTAAACTCACAATTGCATTTTTCTTTTTTAACACACTTTGAAAGTCTATTTCTACTGCTTTTAAAATATGCAAAATTGCCCATGCTTGACCCCGCGACTCATAAAACACATCATCAATTTTAAGCCAATCTGTTTTAATACGTTGTTCTGACGCTGTTTTCGTGCTTTTTGTTGCAGCACTGTCCCCTGCTAAATCCGTATTGATACGCACTTGCCCTACGCTTGCGCTCAAATTTTGAGATAATGAACCAAGACGCTTTTGCATTTTATTTAATAAGACCTGCAAATTATCCGCACGGGCATAAAACTGGGCTTTTCCATCCTTTAATTCTTCAAGATACGCCTCAACCTTTTCACGCCCTTTTTTATAGGAACTCTCCGCCGCAGGCAACATCCATGATTCACTATCAATATTAAAACTAATTTGTGCCTTAACTAGGTTTTTATTTTCTACCGATTGTGATTGTGACCGACTTAAATCATCACGCATAGAAAGTGAAAAATCACGAATTTGCGTTAATACACCAAATTCCCAGTTGGGTATATTATCCATCAAGACGCCAGGAGGCATTTTATCATTTTCAATAAAACCACCGGGCTTATCCAACAATGTGGAAACTAAACGCGAAAGTGTTGCCGTTGTGACAGCACCATTAACCAATGTTTGTCCTTTTTCAGTGCCTGTTAGCTCATAAGTATTGTCAAGCACATCAAATTGAGCAGGCTCAGTACTCCAAATAAACATTAATACAAAGATAGCAATCACTGCTGTAACGCTGAAAAAACCTAACGTCCACTTTAATCCTTTCTCTTTCCAGACTTTAGGATTGAAGTAGGAAATAACTTCCTTTGATTTTTTTGCCGTTGTATCTATAACAGGCATGATGATTCCTCTGGTTATTTTGATTCTATATAATGAAATAGCTTTGTGCGATGATTCTATCGTGATTATCTTGCTAGTTGCAATGATACTACTAATATGTAATTAGTTAGCCTACATATAAGCTTAATACTATTATTATTTTTTAATATTTAACCATAAAAAAAGCCCTGTCAGTAAAACTA
>JAGLDT010000106.1 GCA_023145485.1 Cocleimonas sp.
CTTGTGTGTAAGGAGATGGGTTAAGGTAATTAAACACTTCCTTAGGTTTTTT
Organism: Cocleimonas sp.; assembly: GCA_023145485.1. Taxonomy (GTDB): domain Bacteria; phylum Pseudomonadota; class Gammaproteobacteria; order Thiotrichales; family Thiotrichaceae; genus JAGLBW01. The sequence continues at coordinate 53 of JAGLDT010000106.1, forward strand.
ATTCTTTAACCTCTGTGAAATAATCAATGAGGTGTTCATTATGGGTGTTGTACTTGTAGGATGATGTCCATATCGCCTAATACATTGATTGATTTAAAAAAGATTTATAGCTATATTGCAGGAAAAAGAAAATCACCCTAAATTGCTGAGACAGAAAAGTTACATAATAGTAGGGCTACGAAGCTCTTTTTTAACATGGAGAGTAAGGACAGTGATAGAAAATGCAGTAATGGCATTTTAGGTTAACGAAGAAAATCAAACCGTTATTATTACTAATTTACTTTATGGGAAAAAAGATTATGCAACTATACTGAGTGGATATTAATGCGCTTACCTGAATTAATGAATACATTAAAACCCCTGTTTTTTACCCTAATCCTATTACTAACGTTTGGATTCCTCGGCTTTAGCCTTGTCAAAAATGCGCCTGAGGTTAAGCGTCTGGACTATGTGCAAGTCAAACCCAGCACTCAAGGGGTTACATTAGGCTGGCAGGAGCTAGGTCAGCGGCGAGGGGCTAATTCTGCTGAAAAAGAGCATTTAAATGTCAGCTATAAAAACCAGCAATGGCTATTGCAAAATGTATCCAATAGTAAGCGGGTTGATATTAAAACTAGTACTGTCGATACCCGCTATCTGCGTCGATCCACCTTGAAAAAAGGGGATGTTCTGCAATTTAATACCTTTAAAATTGAGGTGAAACAAGCAGATGATCAGCAACTGGTTTTATATGATATAACAAGAAAACAAACGGCTATTTGGAATGGTTCGGAATTATTAGTTAATAATAAATCAGGTTACGCTGCCTGTGAACGTGAAGGTTTACGGCGTGTTTTAGGGGGCTTTTCCGATTGGTTTCATTGGAAAATACGGGAGTCTAGCCCGCAAAATGCATTGCGTTTATTTACCTTAGGTGGGCAAATTCACTGTTCTACGCGATGGGAACAAACTGATTTACAACCTGATTCCTTACGTTTTTATTGGCAAAATGGTGATTATTGGATTGGTCCTGGCTCAGAATCTACCCGTGTTTTTATTCAACGCCAAGGCAAAAAACAGGATTTAAAATACCTAACGTTACCGAGTGAAGGTAAGGAAGGCAAAGTAAGACGACTTATTCTTGGGCGAACTCATTATTCCTTGGGTGCAACAAACAGTACGCTCACGTTAAAACCACTTGCTAATCAACAAGTCTTTCAGGTACATACCTTAGCGGATGCGAAAACAGATGAAGAGCGTGAAGCGTTATTAAAAAGAGCCGATATAGAAAAACAACGTCTTAAAGAAATGGCAGCACAGGGCATTATCCCTGTTTATCAGCAGGCTAGTTGGATTGGTAACAGTGTGACCGCAGCCCCCTTTGGATTACGCTCATTAGTAGTAGCAGGCTTACTTGCTGTTATGGCAATTGTCTATCTTGTCGCGGTTCGACACTGGCAACATGCCCTACAAGGACGGGCTAATACTAGTTTACTCTTTATTTTTACTGGCTTTAATTTTGTACTTATCTGGGCAGCCTTGGCATGGCGAGGTGATTTAGGAACCGCATTAGGTATTCTCTGGGTCAGTACGTTATGGGCAACGCTATTACTGACTTTACAAGGTAGACTCAAAGGGATCAGTAGTTGGTTTTGGTTTGTTGCCCTATTAATTGCAGGTATTGGAACACTAACGCTCGCACAATTAGCAGCAGGTGCTGATAATACGCGTTGGTTAAAGTATGCCTCAGGCAATGTGTTTATTGTTTCCCTGCTTGCTAGCACCATTGCCTTACTCGCCGTCATTCCCTTGCAAGCATTGAATGGTATTTGGCTACTAGTGATTCGTCATCAGGGTAAAACCATGCTGTGGATCAAAGCAGCCTTAATTGGTACGGTGGTTTTTTTATTATTAATGCAATTTGCTATTGGCACAGAACAAGGCATTTGGAGTATCCAACCCGTAGAAATTGCAAAACTATTGATTATTGTGATTGCCGCCCATGCTTTATGGCATTTAAAAATGTTACGCAGTATTAACTCTCGCTTTTATCGTGAAAATCCTGTCGCACGGATTATCCTATTTTTATGGGTTTTATTTGCCTTTATCGTGATTAGCCTATTGATTGCTGTGGGCGTACATGACTATTCTCCTACCCTTATTGTAATGGCTTTAATGGCTGCTTTTTTATGGAAAGCTATTCCCCATCCCATACGTCAAATCCCTGTGTTTACTTGGACTGTCCGAGGTCTTAGTATTTTGCTACCACTGGCTATATTGGTCGGCTTTGCAGCATGGTTTTATCAAAA
>JAGLDT010000107.1 GCA_023145485.1 Cocleimonas sp.
TATCCAGAAGCTGCATCACAGCTTCTTAACTCATTAGTTCGTGTCGGGCAAGGTGGCTGGTTCGGTACAGGTTGGTTCGGCAATAATGGTTCTAGTATGCTAATACCTGCTGTCCAAGATGATTTTATAGGTGCTTTTTTACTGAATCATTTTGGTGCTGCCTTTGGATTATTACTACTGAGTATGCAGTTATTGTGGATTGGTATTATGTTTGAAATATCCACTCGATTAGCGCAACGACAACGCAACCAAGAACTCTACGCCGCTCATAATATCCTTGGTAATATTCTATTTGGCTTGGCATGGGTACACCTACTGCATTGGATTATTTCTTGGGGTAATGTGCTCGGATTATTACCCATTATGGGGCAACCAATGACATGGTTATCTGCGGGTAATAGTCACTTAGTCGCCATTGGTGTCATGACGCTGGTATTGGCAATGGTAGGAAGTTGGGTTATAGATCAGGAAAAAAGCTAATGCTCGAAAAGTATCACGTTTTTGGCGAAGGTATTGTAAAAGCAAAATTGATCTAATGAGAGAGAAACTATAGAATCAAGCGCCAATTTCCCCTCCTTCTATTTTAAGGATAAAAAATGACAATTACGCGTATCGGACACCGATATATAGACGTTGCGAGTAGCACTACGATTGATACTTGGTTTCCACGTTCAAATAAAGAAATAGCAAGAAGCTGTTTGGCACAAAAGGTTGGCTTAATCAAAAGTGACTTTATTGACGTTGAGATTGATATCGATAACGCACCTACTAGCACTGAAGATGTTTATTTAAGACTGCATCTACTGTCCGAGTGTGAAGTCAAACCTCATGCTATTAATCTTGACGGCATGTTTGGACTATTGCCTAATGTGGCATGGACATCGGCTGGCCCTGTGCTTCCCTCAACGGTTGATGCTTTGCGAGGCTTAATAGTAGAGGAAAATGTACAGCTGAATGTTACCTCTATCGATAAATTTCCACGTATGACGGATTATGTGATTCCAGAAGGGGTAAGAATTGGTGATGCGGATCGCATTAGATTAGGCGCACATGTTGCCTCTGGTACAACTGTTATGCATGAAGGCTTTATTAACTTCAACGCAGGTACGCTAGGCAGCTCTATGGTTGAAGGGCGTATTAGTGCGGGTGTTTTAGTTGCTGATGGCTCTGATATTGGTGGTGGCGCTTCTATTATGGGGACACTCTCAGGCGGTGGTAAGCAGGTTATTTCTATTGGCAAAAAAAGCTTATTAGGTGCAAATGCGGGCCTAGGTATTTCGCTGGGTGATGAATGTATCGTTGAATCAGGCTTGTATTTAACGGCTGGCTCAAAAGTAAAAACACCTGAAGGTGAGATTGTTTCTGCCCGTGAGTTATCGGGTCGATCAGGCTTACTTTATCGTCGTCACAGTCAAACAGGCGCTATTGAAGCTATTGCTATTAATGCAGGGCTTTGGGGTGGATTGAACGCTGATTTGCATAGTAATGATTAAAATGTCCTAGCTGTTATACTTCGCTCCTAATAAACTACCTGATAGTCCTTAACTTATGAAAGCAGAACTCCAATTTTTTATGCTACCTTCCGATGCAGAAACATTTATTCGCTTCGCAACGGATCATGTTGACACCATTAAGCCTAATCAGGGGTTTGGCGTGGGTGATTGTGAACTCGCTTTTCAACCTTCTAGGTGGGTTGAAAATACGCTGATGGTAGGGACTTTATCAGTTGATTCGGGTGGTTTAGATGATGGTTGCAAGGATCATCTTCGAGCGAATAAAGCGTATCGCACCTTACGCAAATGGATCAAAGCCCATTATGATAACCGCCTCAGCACTTGGATAGAGGGCGAAGAACATAAAATAGGACGAACACGTAATCAGTGGTTAGCACCTGATGCTAAATTATGGAAACAAGCCAATAATGATACAGTGATGCGGTTTTCTACAACTAACTCTGTATTATTTGATATTGCCCCTGAATTTGTCAAAATGGGCACTATTGAACCTAAAGGAGAGAAATTTAAAGCACGTAGTTAAACTATCCCCCTTTAAATACCATGAAAACTCTTCTTCTCACGCCTCCCATGACGCAGCTGAATACGCCTTACCCAGCAACGGCGTATTTAACAGGTTTCCTGCGCAAATACGGTTACGATACCGTACAACGGGATATGGCCATTGAGCTATTGCTATTGCTACTAAGACAAGATGCGCTGGATGAAATGATTGACATCATCGAAGATCATTTTGCTGATATTGAGGATGATGCATTACCTGATTCTATTTATCACTTTCTAGCCCATTTCGATCAAATTAAAGCCTCTGTCGAGCCTGTTGTCCGTTTTCTACAAGGTAAAGACCCTAGTCTCGCTTTACGCATTGCTTCACGAAAATTCCTCCCCGAAGGATCTAAATTTAATGGCTTAAATGACATGCAACAAGCCACAGGCGATGTATTGCAATGGGCATTTGGGGACTTGGGCACACAGGATAAAGCAAAATACCTCGCTACTTTATTTTTAGATGACCTTATTGATGCCATCCATGACGGGGTTGATCCGCACTTTGAAATATCACGTTACGGTGAACGATTAGCCGCTTCCAACCCTTCTTTTGATGATTTGTACAGTGCATTACAGCAAGCAACGAGTTATACCGAAAAGGCACTACAACAACTATTCGATCAATATTTGATTGATGAACAACCTGATGTCATCGGCATTACCGTTCCTTTTCCTGGCAATATGTTAGGTGCATTACAAATCGCTAAATATTGTCGCAAGGTAGCCCCTGAAATTAACATTATTTTAGGCGGTGGCTATATCAATACCGAATTGCG
>JAGLDT010000108.1 GCA_023145485.1 Cocleimonas sp.
TTTGTTTCTGCTTGAGTTATCTCAAAAGGCGCATAGTTATTCTACACAACGATTGAGAGCATTCAAGCTGGAGAAAAAACAAGACGTTTATCATCATAATTCAACCTTTGATTGGTATTAAAGTCGTTGTTTTTATTAAAAAAGTATATTTATTTGGGTGAAATTTTAATTTCACCCAGCGTTTGTAAAAGGAACAAGCGTTCAGTTTTAATAAATCTAAGGATGGATTCATGATTAACACTACAAGTATGCAGATTAGTGTGCCTATGCAGAATACTAATCAACTCACTGATATTAAAAATACACTCAGTGAATTACAAAAACTTCCCGCATCGACATCGTTACCGCTAGCGACATTAAACAGCTTATTGCAATTAGTGCAAAATTTAGTAAAAGAGCTAGGGGATAGTCACAGTACACAGGATAAGCCAGCCCATAAAGAGGGCGAAATAAATAAGCCAGAACTCAAAAATAATCCTGCTTCCACTCATTCTTCAAATGAAATTGTTGGAACAGAAGGGGATGATCTATTAAACGGTAATCATGACAATAATAGAATGCAAGGATTAGGCGGAGATGATCGCTTATTGGGTCGTCAAGGAAATGATGTTATGTTGGGTGGTTCAGGTGATGACCAGCTCTATGGGGGAAGTGGCGATGATAATCTTATTGGGGGAAGTGGTGATGATTATTTAGCAGGTGGAAGAGGAAATAATCAACTATCAGGCGGTAATGGTAATGATATTTTAAACAGTCGTTTAGGGAATGACTTTTTAGATGGTGGTAGTGGTAATGATACCGCTAGAGTCAGAGCAAATATTGATGATTATTCGATTGAAGTAACAGATCAAGATCCACCTGTTATTGGTCCAGCTATTCCACAGAACGATGATCTTCCTGCAATTGGTGCAGAGGATGACTCTAAGATTATCCTAACCCATAAAGAAACAGGTCAACGAATTGAAGTCATCAATACAGAAAGTTTTAAATTTAATGATGTGACACTGTCTCTCGATGAAATGAAGGCGCGAGCAGAGACAACGACACCACCGAATAATCAAATTGCTTTGTCTGACGCTGAACAAGAGGGTGTTCTTGGTGTCTTTGGCTCATCGGGCGCAATGGGCAATGCTGGGGTTCGTGTGATTGATAATGATGGTGATGGTCAAATCAGTACGGGTGATACGGCGATTTTAGCCACAGGCAATGCTAACAGTGTCTCTCAGCAATTTAAGGACTTGTCAGATGATGATATTACATCAATCAATAACCATGTTGATGAATCTCAGGTACAGCTTACCGCCGCGCAACAGTTTGCTGCTGAAGCAGTAACAGGGTTAAGTAATATTTATATCAATGATGAGGATGACTCAGGAACACTGAGTGAAGGTGATATTGCAGTAAGCTCTGGGCCTGATTCACAACAATATACATTAACTGCATCAGATGTTGATGCTATTCTCTCTTTTCAGCCCCCTTATGTTGAGATAACACCTGTTCAACAAACCGCTATTGAATCAGTCTTTGGTATAAAAGATCCTATTGTTGATGATCATGATCTTTCAGGAACACTTAGCGAAGGTGATATTATTAGAGGCTCAGATCCATCGGATAAAGCGATTACTTTAACGGCTGCAAATATTGATGCGATTAATAGTAACATCATGGATCAACCCCCTCGTGTAGAAATAACAGCAGCACAGAAAAGTGCTATTCAATCAGTGACAGGATTATCTGATATTTATGTGAATGATAACGATAGCTCTGCGTCTCTAAGTGAGGGCGATATAGTCATAAGTGCTCGTTCTGGCGATCAACATGAACTAACAGCAACTGATTTAGAGATGATTAATTCTTTCCAACCGCCTTACGTGGATAACTTAAACCCTACTCAGCTCAATGCCATTGAAACGCGGACTGGGTTAAGTGATTTCCATGTTGATGATAATGACTTATCAGGCGAATTGAGTGTTGGCGATACTGTTGTTAGTTTAGATGACGAGATCGCAAGTGTTACCTTAACAGCAGATGATATTACTGCGATTAAGGAAAATAGTGTGACAGGTCCAATGAATATTGGAGCTGATTTAAAATCATTATTAGAGCAAAGTCCTGATTTTAGTAATATTGAGATTTACTCAGGGTCAAATAACGGTAGATTAGGTGCAGGAGATATAGTCGTTGCGGATAGTAGTAACCCTGATTCTGCAACGTATACACTGACTCTTGATGATGAAATTAATAACACACTGAATGGCATATCATTGGACAGTGTGCTTCCACGAGTCTCTTTGTCAACACAGGAACAGGAAGACCTTACCGCAATAGCTACAACATTTACCACCCCAGTTGATCATGGCGTTTATGTGTTTGATCACGATAAAAGTGGGAGCTTTAGCGCAGGTGATACCATTATTCCTATTGACTCATCAGGCCCAATGTATGATATCACCGAAGATGATATAGCCAATAATATGTTATTTGATCAGCCATTTGATTTTAACACCTAAATTTTATGGCATCTGTTGACTAAAAATCTCTGTCAACGCCCCCTGAGCTAAAGACTCAGGGGGGGGCTAACGATCCTTTTATAAAAATGCAAACGTTGTAATTAAAGTATCTATCATTATCAGTCATTTCACCTGACTCCATCTGTCAGATAGTTCCTAATGTAAATTGACTACTATTTGTGTTATGCTGAGGCGGTTTACAGGCGGATATAAATCTGTAAATTTTCGAATTCAAAAACTACAATAAATATAAGATACTGAATTTATAAATTGCTATGTCATTTTTCTCAAATATAAATCCCTTTACGATTACTTTGCCCGTGGCGGCTGCTGTGCATGTCGCGGTTATTGCAGGTGTTGGTTTTGGTTTGCCAGAAGGCGGTAAAGTACAACATGCTCCACTTTTGGATATTACGCTGGTCAACACACATTCTGATAAAGCACCTGATAAAGTTGATTATATTGCTCAAGCGAATCAGCAAGGTAGCGGTACATTAGATAAAAAAGGGCGTCCTAGTAGTCCATTGGCTTCAACTAATCCAGATGATATGGCGGGTGAATCGCCTATAAAATCATTTAAATCAGCACCTGATGTTAAGCCGAAACCGACTCCCCAGATTTTGACCACGAAGGGAAACACAACTAAGCGTGTGGATAAGCAACCTGAACAAGATGAGATGAAAGACCCTCAACTACTTGATAAGGAAATATCAGATGAAACGGATGAGATAGCGCAGTTAATGGCAGAAATGAGTAAGGAGGAACAGCATTATGCGAACCGTCCTCGGATTCATTTTATTGACTCAATTAGTGCAAAAAGTGCTGTTGAAGCAGAGTATATTGATGCATGGGCAAAAAAACTAGAACGTATTGGTAATATTAATTTCCCTAAAGAGGCGCTTAGGCTAAGCTTGAGCGGTACATTAATATTAAATGCAACACTTGACCGAGCTGGGCGTATTGTGGAAATTGGTATTGATAGTTCATCAGGATCTAGGATTCTGGATAATGCTGCATTACGCATTGTAAAACTTGCTTCACCTTATGAACCTTTACCGCGTGAAATCCGTAAGAAATATGACCGACTTAATATTACACGTTCGATTATTTTCCATCGAGAAAAAGGCGGAAAGCCTCCTTTTTATACTCAGTAACTTTTTACAAGGAATGTATTATGTCTACTGAAATGATCAGTCTTAAAAATCACTTGTTAATTGCAATGCCTAATACGCATAGCCCTACCTTTGATCGTACCGTGACGCTGGTTTGTCTTCATGATGATAAAGGCTCTTTTGGAATCACGATTAATCGTCCAATTAATAATATTACGGTTGGCGATATTTTTGATCAGTTAAACTTATCAACTGATGATGGTGATCTCAATGAAAAACGTGCGCTTTCGGGCGGACCATTAGAGTCTAAACAAGGTTTTGTGCTCCATGATACCGATAGACGCTGGGAGAGCACGTTGCGTATTTCAGATGAGCTAGCGATTACGTCCTCGCGGGATATATTAGAAGATATTATTAACGGAGATGGTCCTGATAACTTTCTTCTTACCCTTGGTTGTGCCAACTGGGAGCCACAACAACTTGAAGAAGAAATGATGTCGAATGCATGGCTAACTTGCCCTGTTAAAAACAGTATTTTATTCGACTTGCCTTATCAACAACGCTGGGAAGCTGCCGCAGATAGTCTCGGTATTGATCTATCCCGTATGAGCAATAGTGTTGGTCATGCCTAATTTCATCTTGAACCTCTGATATGTCAACCGTCATGTGTTTTGACTTTGGGCTTGTGCGCACAGGTGTTGCAATAGGCAATACCATTACCATGACCGCAACACCAGAAACAACCCTACACAGTAAAAACAATAAACCCGATTGGGAGGCTATTTCACACCTGATAATAATATGGAAACCTAGCCAATTAGTGGTTGGGTTGCCCACTAATTTAGAGGGCAGTGATACCCATGCAACGGCATCGGTTAGACGTTTTTGTAACCAGCTACAAGGGCGTTATCAGCTACCCGTTGCGCAGGAAAATGAGCAGTATAGTTCCATTGAAGCAGCTCAACGCCTGAAAGAAACCCGCCAGTGTGGTCGTAAAAAGAAAGTTAGCAAAGAAGATGTTGATCAAATTGCTGCGACTATTATTTTAGAAAACTACTTTAGAACGATTCAAAGCCAATGAGTAACTATCATTATAATATTCCAGAATACCTTGACCAAATGGCATCCCAACTCAGTCAATACTTGAGTGATCATCAAATAGAAAAGCCATTAATGGTCGGTATTCACTCCGCAGGCGTCTGGTTAGCCCAAGCATTGCATCGTAAATTAGATTTAGAAGAAACATTAGCTGAACTAAACACCAGTTTCTACCGTGATGATTTCAACCGTATTGGCTTGCACGGGCAAATAAAACCCTCAAAAATGCCAATCAGTGTAGAAAATAAACATATTATCTTGGTTGATGATGTGCTTTACACAGGAAGAACGATCCGAGCCGCCATGAATGAGCTATTTGACTACGGACGACCTGCCAGTATCACTGTAGTGGTATTAATTGATAGGGGTGGCAGGGAATTACCCATATCAGCACAGGTCATTGGTTTTCATCAACAATTACCCGCAGACAGTGACTTTAAACTATCAGATAGTGAGCAACTGGCGTTAAGTATTATACAAAAACCGTAAGGAGTGAAAATTCAATAACGCCGTTACTTGGGTCTTCTTTAGGGCTGAGGATTTAATAACATCCGAAACTATAACTCAGAATTTTTGTTTCAGATTGGATGCTCTCAGAAGGCGCATAGTCATTCTACGCAACGATCTTAGAGCATTCAAGCTGGGATAAAAAGGCAAGTTAGCGTTCGGGCGTTATTGAATCCTCAGTCCTAAAGAAAGTATAAATAAGGAGACGCGAGCATGTCGTATATTATTGATCGTCGTTTAAATAGTAAAAATAAAAGTACCGTTAATCGACAACGGTTTCTCAAGCGTTATCGCAAACAGATTCGTAAATCAGTGTCAGATGCAGTGAATCAGCGCAATATGACGGATATGGAGCAGGGTGAGTCTATCTCCATTCCTAAAAAAGATATTTCTGAACCTGTCTTTGGTCATGGTCAGGGCGGTCGTCGTACTATTGTTCATCCTGGTAATAAAGAATTTGCCGAAGGAGATCGTTTACCGCGTCCGCAAGGAGGGGAGGGCGGTAGTGGTTCGGGCGAAGGCGCGGGTGATTCAGGCGAAGGCATGGATGATTTTGTTTTTCAGATCTCACAAAGTGAATTTCTAGAATTTATGTTTGAAGACCTCGAACTGCCTAATATGGTCAAACGTCAGTTAAGTGGTACAGATAATTTTAGTTATCATCAAGCGGGGATTAGCGAAGTGGGCAATGCTAATCAAATGAATCTAGTGCGAACAATGCGGAGCGCACAGGCTCGACGCATTGCATTAGGCGGTAAAAAACGTAAAAAAAGACGTGCCTTACGCCAGCAACTTGAATTATTGGTTGAACCACTGTCCGAATCTGATCAGTTGCAAAAACTGGATATTGAAGAAGAGATTGAAGTTTTAACCAAAAAACTGAATGCGCTGCCGTTTATTGATGAGTTTGATCTGAAATATAACCTTAAAGTCAAAGTGCCTAAACCCTCCCCAAAAGCAGTTATGTTTTGCATTATGGATGTTTCAGGCTCGATGACACAGGATATTAAAAATACTGCTAAACGTTTCTTTTTCTTATTGTATATTTTCTTGCAACGTAATTATAAAAAGATTGACGTGGTCTTTATTCGTCATCATACACAGGCAAGTGAGGTCGATGAGGAAACCTTTTTCTATGACCGAGAAACAGGGGGAACAGTGGTCTCTAGTGCGTTGGAGATGTTGGGTGATATTATTGAAGAACGCTATCCGCCAGAGCAATGGAATATTTATACCGCGCAAGCCTCTGATGGTGATAATTGGCCGAATGATCAACCTAAATGCCATCAACTAATGACGGAAAAAATACTGCCGCTTGTGCAATATTTTACTTATATAGAAATAGGTGGCAACCAACCGCAGGAGTTATGGCATTTGTATCAAGGCATACAAAAAGATTTTAGTCACAATTTTGCCACCAGTCGCGTTGAAGATAATGCAGGTATTTACCCCGTATTCCGTGAATTGTTTAAAAAGAGGATAGGTCATGAGTCCTGAGCAAACATCAACTAGACGACAGCCACTCTCAACTCAATCAGAGTGGACATTTGAACTATTAGAAACTTACGATAGAGAAATTGCCCGTATAGCAAAGGATAAATTCAAATTAGACACCTATCCTAATCAGATTGAAGTGATTCGTTCTGACCAAATGATGGATGCGTATTCCTCCGTAGGCATGCCGATTAATTATAATCATTGGTCATTTGGCAAAAGCTTTCTTTCTACTGAGCAGAACTATCAACGTGGACGCATGGGGCTGGCTTATGAAATTGTTATTAACTCAAGCCCTTGTATTTCCTATTTAATGGAAGAAAACACCATGACGATGCAGGCATTAGTCATTGCCCATGCCTGCTATGGACATAATTCTTTCTTTAAAGGTAACTACCTTTTCAAAACATGGACCGATGCAGAAGGTATTATTGATTATCTACAATTTGCACGTCATTACATTGCAAAATGTGAAGAGCGTCATGGGGTTGAAGAGGTTGAAAAATTATTAGATTCTTGTCATGCCTTATCAAATTATGGGGTGGATCGTTATAAACGTCCTAATCCCATCTCTGCAATGCAAGAATTGAAACGCCAGCATCAGCGTGAGGATTATATTCAACAACATCTTAATGATATTTGGCGTACTTTACCGCAAAAGCCACAACAACAAAGCAGTATCGAAGAAGTCCGCTTCCCTTCACAGCCAGAAGAAAACCTACTTTATTTTATTGAGAAAAATGCACCTCATTTAGAAGCATGGCAACGTGAAATTCTACGCATTGTGCGTAAGACATCACAATACTTCTATCCACAAAAACAAACGCAGGTGATGAATGAAGGCTGGGCAACTTTCTGGCATTATACTTTATTACATGAATTATATGATGAGGGACTTGTGACTGAAGGCTTTATGCTTGAATTTCTAACATCACATACTAGCGTAGTAGCTCAACCTGATTTTGATAGTCCTTATTATTCGGGCATTAATCCCTATGCACTAGGATTTGCCATGATGCAGGATATTCGTCGCATTTGTGAGCATCCTACTGAAGAGGATAAAGAATGGTTTCCTGATATAGCGGGGTCAAACTGGTTAGATACCCTGCATGATGCGATGCAAAATTATCGGGATGAAAGTTTCATCTTACAGTTTTTATCACCCAAGATAATTCGTGAATTTCATTTGTTTCTAGTCGAAGATGATGACAATGTGGATACGATTGGCATTGATGCAATCCATAACGAGCGCGGTTATCAGCGTGTCAGAGAAAACTTAGCGCAACAATACAACCTTGGTTACAGAGAGCCTGATATACAAGTTTATAATGTTGATCTAAAAGGTGATAGGCGATTAACACTGCAACATATTATGCAGGATAGAAAACCATTAAGTGAGCAGGCGAGTGAAGTGGTTAAACATCTGCATCGCCTATGGGGATATACCGTTGTGCTTAATTCAGTGGATGATCAAGGGGTGGTTAAGCAGAGTTTTCGTTGTTCTTAACAGTCATTTTAGTTATTTTTTGAAATAGCGAAAGCGGTTAGTTTATCTAACCCTTTCAATAATTTGTTGTAAAGAAACTTCTCTTCAATGCAATACGCTATGGCTAAGTATTTGGATGTTTAAATCAATCGTGGTTCGGCTTCAAGTTTAATCCCAAATTTATCATTAACCGATTGAATAATATCGTTAGCTAACCCCCATATTTCCTTTCCACTAGCGCCTCCATGATTTACTAACACTAAGGCATGTTTTTCATAGACACCCGCATTGCCAAGGCGTTTTCCTTTCCAGCCACATTGATCAATTAACCATGCTGCGGAGGTTTTAATTAAACCATTGCTTTGCGGATAATGGGGTAAACTCGGGTGCTGTTGTTGAAGTTGCTGATGTTTTTTCTCACTGAGTAAAGGATTTTTAAAAAAACTACCCGCATTGCCTATGATGAGAGGGTCGGGGAGTTTGCTTTGACGCAAAGCAATAATACGATTACTAATAGTTTCAGCATTTATTTCCAAGCCGTTAAGACTTTCTTTAATGCCTGCGTATTCAATTTTCCACTGTGGTTTTTTAGGAAATTTAAGGGTGATGGATTGAATTAAATACTCTCCAAAAGCAACTGATTTAAAAAAGCTATC
>JAGLDT010000109.1 GCA_023145485.1 Cocleimonas sp.
AATGCAAAGAAGTATATTGAAGATGGAAACCACGGTGGCAAAGGTTCTGAAGCTCACAAAGCAGCAGTAACAGGCGACACAGTAGGCGACCCGTACAAAGATACAGCAGGTCCTGCAATCAACCCGTTAATTAAAATTATTAATATTGTTGCGTTATTAATTATTCCATTACTATAAATATTAGCTAGGGATAATTAAGCTCAAATAGGCGTAAGATTCTTCTTATGCCTATTTTTTTGTTTATTATTTGTGTTTTTATGCGTTAAAATTGATATTTGTAATATAATTCCTATTCCCCCACACTTGGATTTTATCCCATTAAAAACCTCCCCCATTATGTCTAGAATCTATATTTCTGCAGCTCATAAATCATCAGGCAAAACAACCTTGTCATTAGGTTTATGTGCAGCCTTGCATACATCAGGCTTAAAGGTGCAAGCGTTTAAAAAAGGCCCCGATTATATTGATCCACTTTGGCTGGCACAGGCGAGTCGTGGCAGTTGTTATAATCTTGATTTTAACACCATGTCGAATGAAGAAATTATTGCCAAGATTGGTCAGCATAGCCAAGGCATTGATATTTCAATTATTGAAGGTAATAAAGGTTTATACGATGGTGTTAAGGTGGATGGCAGTGATAGCAATGCTGCGGTTGCCAAACTTTTGCAAACACCTGTCGTTTTAGTCATTGATACCCGTGGCGTAACGCGTGGTGTTGCTCCTTTATTATTGGGCTATCAGCAATTTGATCGTGATATTAATATTGCAGGTGTTATCTTCAATATGGTCGGAGGCGCTCGACATGAAAGGAAATTACGTGGTGTTGTTGATATGTATACCGATATACCCGTTTTAGGAGCAGTCCATAAACATAAAGATTTAGAGCTAGTAGAACGTCATTTGGGGCTAATGCCAATTAATGAAAGTGAGTTAGCCGTTGAAAAAATTACTAAAATTGCTACATTAGTTGCACAGCAGGTTGATTTAAATAGACTACTATCAATTGCCGAGTCGGCTCCAGATGTTATGATAACGTTAGATAAGAAGACTAGACTTCATAATGTTAAGCCTACCTCTATCGCTAGAAAATTACGTATTGGAATTTGCAAAGACTCTGCCTTTGGTTTTTATTACCAAGATGATTTAGAGGCTTTGGAAGCTCAAGGTGCAGATCTAATTGTAATTAATACATTACAGGATGCCTATTTACCAAAAAATTTGGACGGTCTTTTTATTGGTGGTGGTTTTCCTGAAACTCATATGGATGAATTATCAGCAAATACCAGTTTGCGACAAGAAATACATGATGCGATTGAAGCAGGGTTGCCAACCTACGCGGAGTGTGGTGGTTTGATGTATTTATCAGACAGTTTACACTGGAATGATAAAATATTACCCATGGTTGGGGTAATTCCCGCAGAAACGACTATGCATGAAAAACCACAAGGGCGAGGCTACGTTAAGCTGGAAGAGACAGAAGACATGTTGTGGGCTGGTCAATCAACATGTTCCTTAATTCAAGCGCATGAGTTTCATTATTCAAAGCTGAATAACCTGAAAAAAAAAGGAAAATTTGCTTTTCGTGTACTACGAGGTACAGGAATAACGGGGGATGAAGATGGTTGGGTGTATAAAAATTTGCTCGCATCCTATACCCATATGCGAGACACAAATCGTTATCATTGGGCAAAGCGTTTTGTGGACTTTATTAAAGCAACGAGTCAACTACCCTTGAGCTAAAATCACAGAAATGACCCACTACCCACCCTGAACTTAAAAAGCAATTTTGGAAAGAGAAGACTTTTTGGAGCGATGGTTATTTTTGTTGCTCTATTGGAAATGCTTCTATCGAAACAGTGAGAAAGACTATTGAAGAACAAGGTTAACCGTGGCAATTCATCCCCTCAGCTAAAGACAGAGGGGTTTTCTTGCCACCATTTTTATAAATCATCGATTTAATCAACACCTTCATTGAATCCAAAATGATTGACAAAGATATTATTACTTTTAAGGATATAAAATATGTTTACAGTATCACCAGAAGCAGCTGCACAAATTAAGCTTTCTATTGCAGAAACGGGCATCGAGGCGCAACCTTTACGGGTTGCTGTTGAAAAAAGTGCAACAGGGGAATTTCATTATCAAATGGGCTTTGATGATAGCACCAAATATGGGGATGCAAAGGCAGTATCAGAAAGTGTTGCATTAGTTGTTGATGCAGCATCAGCTAATTTAGTCGAAGGCATGATGGTTGATTATATTGATTTAGATGGCAAGATGGAATTCGTCTTTATGAACCCAAATGACCCTAATTATAAAGCGCCTCAAGAATAAGCCCTCGTACTCTCAGATGCCAAAAATCCCCCTTAAAGCGGTTTTAGATACCCTTCCTTCACGCAACAAAAAGAGGGCGGGTGCATCTGTAAAAATTCCCAGAGACAAGTTTAAATGGAAAATTTCCAACCATGATTTGCTAGAGGCAGATCAACAAAAAGTTGTTAGCCTACCTTGGTTAGTCAGTATTATTCTTGCAAGCTTGATCCTTGTGTTTGTACTGATCGGACTTATTTATTTCTGGTCTGTTGATGTGGGAACAGAGGTTAGCTGGTTTGTACCATTAATTACCGTGTTATGGCTACTTGCAGGTGTCGGCTTATTGTTATTATTAGTCCTATCCTATTGGATTTGGAGGGAATTTGACCGTTTTGGCAATGATCTTTCAGAGTGGGCAGATCATTTGTTAAAAGGGCAACTTTCCAGTCGTATGGAGCTGTATTCAAACCGTTGTCCTTCGCTAGGTATTCGTCGGCATATTAATCGTATTTCAGACGACTATGAAGCACTAGCTTTAGTGCAACAGCGACGATTATTGCGTCAAACAGAGTATATTAAACAGAAAAAACACTATCTTAGCGTGCTTTATGAAGTTGCTTCCTGCATCAATCAATCACAAAATCTTGAAGATTTATTACAGCAGTTTTTATATACCTTAACGGGAATAGTAAAAGCGGAAGCCGCCACGGTGCGCTTACTGGATAATAATAATGAAATGTTGCTAGTAGCAAGCATTGGCTTATCAGATGAGGTGGTTGCTAAAGAGGATACATTGCCTTTGCCAAGCTGTTTATGTGGTAAAGCGGCGATTGATGGCAAGATTCAAGTACGTGCTGATGTCAGAATGTGTGGCAAGTTGATTGGTGAGCAATTTTTTGAGTCTGACAATATTGAGATGCTCGCAATACCCTTGCAATATCGAGGCAAGACATTAGGTGTCTATAATCTCTTTGTGCATCGTGAAGATCACAAAGAGATGGAAGGAGAGCATGAGCTGTTAGTGAGTATTGGTCAGCATTTGGGAATGGCAATAGAAAAAGCCAGTGTTGAAGATGACGCACGTTTACTTTCTATTATTAAAGAACGCACCCGAATGGCACATGAGTTACATGACTCATTAGCACAAACATTGGCAAGTCTGCGTTTTAAAATTCGTCTCCTTGATGACACCATGAATGCAGGGGACGAGCCTGCTATTTGGGAAGAGCTAGAGGCTTTGGAGAATGGTATCGATGATGCTTATCTTGAATTGCGTAGCTTAATTACACATTTTAGAGCGCCTGTCGATGGTAAAGGTGTGGTGCGATCGGTAGAGCGAGTAATTGAACGTTTTCGACGAGATACCAAAATTGATGTGTTTTTTTATCATAATTGGGAATTAGGTGATTTGCCCCGTGATACTGAGATTGAAGTGGTGCGTATTGTACAAGAATCGTTAGCGAATATTCGTAAACACAGTCAGGCAGAAACAGTCAGAGTCTTAATGCGTAGCTCCGAAGAAGGTGATTGCAGTGTGCTTATTGAAGATGATGGCATTGGTATAAATGCCGATAGTCATCAGCCCGATGAAGAAGCAGGTGAGCATATTGGCTTATCCATTATGCGGGAACGCACTGAAAGAATTAATGGTGAGATTCATTTTGAATCTGAAGAAGAGGGGGGTACACTAGTGCAACTTGCTTTTCAAGTAACAGTACAAGCGGCTACCGTAAATACCCCAATTAATCGAGTTTTCAAGAACGATAAAGTCATAACGACTCAGGATAATATCTTATGAATGAGAGAATCTTACT
>JAGLDT010000011.1 GCA_023145485.1 Cocleimonas sp.
GGCATCTTAATTCAACCCCATAACTGTATAAGGATATATATTATGAAAATTGCCATCCTTTCTCGAAATAACAAACTCTATTCTACACAGCGTCTCATTGAAGCGGCTAAAAGCCGAGGACATGACCCCATAGTCGTTGATTTCTTGCGTTGCTACATGAATATCGCATCACATACCCCAACAATATATTGTCATGGAAAAGAACTAAATAGCATCGATGCAGTCATACCCCGTATCGGTTCTTCTGTTAGTTTTTATGGTGCGGCTGTTGTACGCCAATTTGAAATGATGGGTATTCTTTCATTAATAAAATCAGTTGGTATTACACGTGCACAGGACAAGTTGCACTCTTTACAGATGTTATCTTGCAAAGGAATTGGTTTACCCGTTACTGGTTTTGCAAATCGCCCCGATGAAATCGAAGATCTAATTCACATGGTTGGTGGCGCGCCATTGGTTATAAAATTACTCTCTGGCACCCAAGGCATTGGGGTAGTACTAGCAGAAACAAAGCAGGCAGCGAGTAGTGTTATTGAAGCCTTTATGGGATTAAAAGCTAATATTCTGGTACAAGAATATATTAAGGAAGCTAAAGGCGCGGATATTCGCTGTTTTGTGATTGGTAGCAAGGTTGTCGCAGCCATGGAGCGTAAAGCAAAGGCGGGGGAGTTTCGCTCTAATTTGCACCGTGGTGGTACGTCGAGACTGATTAAGATAACACCAGAAGAACGTTCAACTGCGGTACGCTCTGCAAAAATATTAGGATTAGATGTTGCGGGGGTTGATATTTTACGTGCCAATCATGGCCCTGTGGTAATGGAAGTTAATTCATCACCTGGCTTGGAGGGAATAGAGAAAGTAACAGGAAAAGATGTGGCAGGAATGATCATTGATTTTCTTGAAAAAACAGTACAAATCAAGCAAAAAAGAAGAGTAAAAGAAAATACAAGTTAATAAATTTCAACTTAGAGCGAGGCTATCTAAAATAAGTTTCTAGCCCCCCTTAAAGTTTGAAATAACAAGGGGGTATATCATGGGGAATACAATTAATATTGGTGGCATAGAAGTAAAACCAGGCGAGAGACGTTCAATTGATATTGAGTTGCCACCACTTTACACGCACACATCTGTCACCATGCCCGTGCATGTGATTAATGGCAAAAAATCAGGACCAATACTTTTTGTTAGTGCCGCAGTGCATGGTGATGAAATCAATGGTGTTGAAATCATTCGTCGCTTAATAAATTCTGAAAAGGATGAGCTTGATAATATCAGTGGCACCTTGATCGCAGTACCTGTCGTTAATGTTTATGGTTTTATCTCACAGTCTCGTTATCTACCCGATAGACGTGATCTTAATCGTTTTTTTCCTGGTTCTGAAAAAGGGACGATGGCGGCACGTTTAGCGCATGTCTTTATCCAAGAAATTGCATCAAAATGTACTCACGGTATTGACTTACATACCGCTGCAATCAATAGAGAAAACTTACCCCAAATACGTGCAGCCCTAAATGATGGTTCTGATAATGGTGCTGAAATCCAAAATATGGCGTGTGCCTTTCATGCGCCTGTTGTCATTAACTCTGCAAAATTACTCGATGGTTCGATGCGTAAGGCTGTTTCTAATCTTGGTATTCCTATTTTACTGTATGAGGCAGGTGAAGCATTGCGCTTTAATGAAATTGCTATTCGCGCGGGTGTAAAAGGCGTTATTAATGTCATGCGTCGTTTGAAGATGTTAGCTGATGGCGAACATTGCGATATTTATAATAAACCATTAGTTGCCAATTCTAGCTCATGGGTTAGAGCATCACAAAGTGGTATTTTGCGTAGCCTATTGCCATTAGGAGATCAGGTTAGTAAAGGTGATCTATTGGGTATTGTCAGTGATCCTTTTGGCGGATCTGAGGAACACATTTTGGCAAAAAGAAGTGGTATTGTGATTGGCAAATCAAACTTACCCTTAGTGTATGAAGGGGAAGCATTATTTCATATCGCACATTTTGATAACCCAGATGATATTGCAGAGGCAGTAGGTGCTTTTCAAGAGACGCATGCCTTACCAAGGATGAGGTAGTTTTTACAAAAATTTTACAAACTGCATAAGAACAGTAAGAAAGGAACATTTTCTAGCTCTTGTGTGCCACGCTCGGATAAATCATCGACTTTAACAAAACGAACTGAAAAACGTTGTTTTCCTGCACTCACTTCAGGGTAATAGCGTGTATCCTCAGGCAATTCGATACGTAATAATTGATAATCACGACTAGGGTTTAAACCTGCTTGAAAAAAACCATCCTCAGCAATAACATCTTCGCTATTACGACTGTCACGTATGAGTTGCAAGACAATTTCAATCGCATCGTATGCCATAGAATAAGGTTCTACCCACTCGGTTAGATCATCAACACGCTTTTCTTCACTCTGGTGCAACCAAAAATTAAACAACGGCACATCAAATCCGTTCATACTGCCTGCAATACCAGCACGTTGTCTTAATAGATTTAAAAAAGCATGACGCTTGAGATGTTGCCCTAGCTGACCTCTAAAACTATAAATTTGTTTACCCTTTTCTTCAAGGCGATTCAATATTTTTTGTAAGCGATCAGCATCGCCCCCTTCTAACTCGGAAAGACGACGCACGGCTTGAGTTTGCCAGTCAAGCACATTAAGTAACGCGTTTTTTACATCTAAGCGGGAAGATAAGTTATACAATTCAAGCAATACCATAATGGCAGCCTGACAATTCTCATGCGTTGGGGCTTCAATATGCAGTTTAAAGCGTTTAATTAAATATTCTAAACGCAAAAATAGACGAATTTTTTCGTTAAGCGGTTGTTCGTAAACAGCCATCACAGCGCTTCCTAATAATTGTAAGATATTGGGGTAAGATACTAAAAATACCCAAAGTATAACAGAAGTTACCCATCAAGAATAAGGTCTTCATGTAGTGAGTTCACTTGTAACAACAACTTTGCCTTACTACCACTATTATCCAAGATATGTGTTGCCTGTTTTAATCTTGTTGTGCGACTGACCTGCTTATTAATAATTGATTTAATAATGGTTATACTCATATCGTCACGCTGACAAATTCGTTGAATTTGTTGTTCAACAAAACAATCAACTACCACAATATAATCAAATAAATCCACATAATTTTTTTCTATCAGTAATGGTATATCAGCAATAATATAAGGCATTTTTAAGACGAGTGACTCACTTTCTGCTAATCTGTTTTTTATAGTGTGATATATTTTAGGATGAAGAATTGCCTCAAGTTGTTTTAGTTTTTCTTTATCAGAGAAGATCAGTTTTTTTAATATATGACGATCCAGTGAGCCGTCTTTTTGCAATACACTAACACCAAAAATTGCAATGATCTCATTGAGTGCCATTGTGTTTGGGGCGACCATCTCATAGGCAATTTTATCCGCATCAATGATGGTAACCCCCTTATCAGAAAAAGCCTGCGTTACTGTACTTTTTCCACAACCAATACCACCTGTTAAACCAATTTTTATCATGATCTAAATTTCCTGATTTATTTCAGCCCTTTTTCCAAATTTGGAAACTGTAATTCAATTCCTAACTGCGCCACTATTTTTTTATTACTAATGCGACGTGATTCTTGCAAATAGGATACCATTCCCGCACTAAGTGTCGCTTTAGCTTGTTGCATACTGATCTGTGGTGGATGTGCTAAACCTGCGTAATCAGCTACTTGATTAAAGTATTCGGTCATCGTACTTGGGTGATCATCAGTAACATTATAGATTTCACCACTAATACTAGAATCCATTGCCCGTTGACAGATCATTGCTAAGTCATCGGCATGAATACGGTTTGTCCAACCTGCTTGGCTTGTTTTAACGACAGGTAAGCCTTTTTTTAGACGAGCAAGTGGTAGACGATCTTTAGCATAAATACCAGGAACACGAAGTATGATGTATTCACGCTGACGTATTTGCGCCCATTGTTGCAAGGTTGTTTCAGCTGATAAACGTCGATAGGCTCGGTCTGCCTGTGGGTTTGTTGCGGTTTTTTCATCTATCCACTCCCCTTTTGAATCACCATAAACCCCTGTGGTGCTAATTAATACAATACGTTTAGGAGGCTTGACTAAGGATGCTAGAAACTGTTTGAGACGAGTATCTTCTCTTCCTGCTCGTGGAGGGGGTGTAAAGTAGAATAGTTTATTATTGTTTATTTCATTACTGAGGTTGGTAACCTCCTCTCTACTCATACTATCCAGATCTAATGCAGTCGTGTGGATCCCCATTGTTTCACAGCTGTTTTTTGATGCTTTGCTACTAACAAGAGCGTTGATGATCATTGCCTGTTTTTCTTGAAGGTAAAGATTTGCTACACGACGACCAATATCCCCACAGCCGATAATCCAAAGTTTATTTTCCATCCTCTTTTCCCTCTAATCAATTTAAGGGAGCAGATAGTAACACTGAGCGCTAAAATAAACGTCTATGGGGATCTAAATCCTGATATTTTCCATTCCCCTGCAATTTCCTGATAGCAAATTTGCTGAGGATTGAGCATTAAAAAATATTTTTTAACGATAAAGCCTCTTTGACCTTTTAAGGTTTCAACTTCAAGCCATTGACGACCTCTTTTCTTTGATTTTTGTGTAGAGAGTAGCTTGACCGCATTATGGCTTAAATGGCTTACAATGCTTGCTTTTGTATTCGCGTGTTTGCGTAAACGAACATTTTTTCCATTAATATACCCCCAGTTTTTTCCTACAACTTGATCTTGATTTTCCCCGATATAGTTAGCTCTAGCTGGTCCACAAATATGCCCATTGACTTGTTGATAGTGTTTTGTTTTAACGATTTTCAATAAGCTTTTCCAATATTCATCTCCTAAGCCTGTCACTAGCGATTCAAACTGCTGTGCTATAGGAAGACCTTCAGTGCAAGCAGGTCCTAAACAAATAAAGTGGGGGGACAACTCTCCTTGCATCGTTCGCATGTTTTTATTATCGATGCGCGCCCTTAACTTATTAATATAAGAAATAAAACGTCGCTCGGGTGTATAAGGGTAATCGATGGATATTTTCTTGAGGATAAGCTGACTAAAAGGCGGTCTTTTAGAGCGTTGTTTGCTGTCCTCTGATGCTTGACTAGCTTGACTAGCTTGAGGTAGTGAGGGCGTTGATTCTTGTGTTGTTGCTGGATTGTCTTTACCAGAACAAGAACTAAGTAATAACGCAAAACTAATGAAAAAGCCGCGAATCCATGCGGCACAATGCCTTTCCTTGTTACTCATTCCTTTGCCTCTATATTATTTAGGCTTTACCTAAGGACTGAGGATTCAATAACACCCGAACTCTAACTTGCCTTTTTGTCCCAGTTTGAATGCTCTAAGATCGTTGCGT
>JAGLDT010000110.1 GCA_023145485.1 Cocleimonas sp.
GGGTCAGGAACAAACAAGTCTGTGCAAGAATTGACTCGGAAGGACAAACAATTGTTCTTCACCCTGCCCCACCAGGGGATCAAACCCAGGTCTTCAGAGTGTTCCTGCTGATACTGTGTTGATAAGATGTTCCAGTGAATGTATAGCTTATGGTAAAGAAATGTGTGGAAAATATCAGCATTGGCAGTGTTTTTAACTTTTTGTTTTGTTAATAAAGAGGACAGCTCTGGTTCCTGAAGATTCTTTTATCATACTCCAGGAAGATGTAGTTTTTGGATAATTCATAATGATGATCGTGTCCTCATCTGTACAAACACCATCACTCATTCATTGTCACCATCAACATTATTCTCTTTCTCATCATCAGATACTAAATTTAGATACACAAAATGTAAAGCGCTGATGTGCGACTTTGCACTGGGTACATAGTAATTGATAATAATAATAATAATATCATGAATACACGTGCACACACACACGCACTCACACACATACACACGCACTCACACACACGCACACACACACACACACACACACACACACACACAAGGCACACACTTTTCCCTGTACACTATGCACATTATGAATGTTTTCAATTTTTTCTTTTCAGGTGTAGCCTTCCATTCGTCATTTCTTCACTGAAACCTGACACCTGCATACACTGGACCAAGAAGCTGTGCTACTGCTAGACTAGAGACGAGCAGGCAAAATTCATCATGCTGTTCTGCAGAAACGGCACCTCGTGGACCGATACCTGGGTGGACGATGGCATCAACCGCTGTTTCTACGACTCCGTCTCCGCGGGCGTGCTGTGCGGCTTTGTGTTTTTCTGCGGCATCTTGCAATGCGTGATGTACAGCCGCTACGGCCAGAAGGTGGACCAGAAGCGGATCCCTCCGTCGTGGGCGGTGTACGTGCAGGTCTCCCTCTCCATGCTTATGGTGGTGGGTGCCGTCGTCTACATGATCCTTCAGAACCTCACGCTCCAAGACCAGGTCAGCGTCAATTCAGAGTTATTTTTCTCTTTTCCCCCCATGGCCCAAGATCATGTGCATACTGTACAGGGAAAAGTGTGTGCCTTGTGTGTTGTGTGTGTGTTGTGTGTGAACGTCAAGCTCTACGACCAGGTCAGCATCGATTCAAAGTGATATTTCTTTGCCTTCCCCCCATGGCCCAAGATCATGTGCATATAATGGAAAAGTGTGCCGTGTGTGTGTGTGAACGTCAAGCTCTACGACCAGGTCAGCATCGATTCAAAGTGATATTTCTTTGCCTTCCCCAATGGCCCAAGATCGTGTGCATACTGTACAGGAAAGTGTGTGCCTTTGTATGTTGTGTGTTTTTGTGTGCGTGTGTTTGTCTGTGTGAACGTCAAGCTCTGACCAGGTTAGCTTAAATTGAAAGTGATATTTCTTTCCCCCACCCCCAAGGTAATGTGCATATTGTACAGGAAGGAGTGTGGGCCTTGTGTGTTGTGTGTGTGTCACTGTATGTGTGTGTGTGTGAAGGGAAAAGTGTGTGCCTTGTGTGTGTGTACTGTGTGTGTGTATGTGTGCGTCTGT
>JAGLDT010000111.1 GCA_023145485.1 Cocleimonas sp.
TGTTATTAAATCCTCAGCCCTAACCGATTTAGATTGTTAGTTTTTCACCCATGATAGCAGATATAGTGAAAAATCAAAGCACGGTAGATACTCTCTTCCAAGTCCCGAAAAATCTACATTTTCTCATAAAAGAGGTTAATTCTGGAGCCTCGGCACTAGGAAAACCTTGAGCTTCGGTACTAGGAAAAAATTAAAAACCTAAACCGTTAGACTGAATAGTCTATAATTATATTTTTTCCTTTTTATAAAATATAACAATATGATGCGTATTATTACCGCCAATACTAATGGCATTCGTGCAGCTGCTCGCAAGAGGTTTTTTGACTGGTTGCCGACTCAAGATGCTGATGTGGTCTGCATCCAAGAAACTAAAGCTCAGGTGCATCAATTAGAGGATGCTGTTTTTCACCCTGAGGGAATGCATTGTTATTATCATGATGCGCAAAAAAAAGGCTATAGCGGGGTGGCGTTGTATTGTAAACATAAGCCTGATGCGGTGATTATGGGCATGGGGAATGAGGAGTTTGATTCTGAAGGGCGTTATATTGAGGCACAGTTTGGTAATTTAAGTGTTATTTCATTGTATATGCCTTCAGGTTCAGCAAAGGAGGAGCGCCAACAAGTGAAATACCGTTGCATGGATTTTTTTATGCAAAAAATGTTGGAAATGAAAGCATCAGGGCGGGATTATATTATCGCGGGCGACTGGAATATTGCGCATAAAGAGGAAGATTTAAGAAATTGGAAAGGTAATTTGAAAAATTCAGGCTTTTTACCAAAAGAACGGGCTTGGCTAGATGCGCTCTTTGATGAAGTCGGTTTTGTGGATGCTTTTCGTGAAATAGAACAAGAAGAGCATACCTATACTTGGTGGTCATACCGTGGGCAAGCTTATAATAATAATACAGGCTGGCGGATTGATTATCAGATCCTATCCCCTTCATTAAAAGGCACTGTTTTAAGTTCATCGGTGTATAAAACGGAACGATTTTCTGATCATGCACCTCTAATTATTGATTATAACGGTGAGGTGAGCAGTAAATGAAAGCAGATAGTGCGGAAATAGAACAAAGCTGGCTGGAAACAATAAAAAGTTTTATCCATCCTCGTGTCGTCACCATGCTTTTTCTGGGTTTCTCAGCAGGGGTTCCCATTTTGCTGATCTTCTCCTCTCTGGGCTTATGGTTGCGTGAAGCAGGCGTTGAGCGTTCTGCGGTAACTTTTTTTAGCTGGGCGGCATTAGGTTATTCGTTTAAGTTTGTTTGGGCACCTTTGGTTGATAAATTACCGATTCCTTTTTTAACGGCATGGCTAGGGCGACGACGCAGTTGGATGTTGCTGTCACAATTTTTTATTATTATCGCTATTTTATGGATGGGAATGACCAATCCATTAGAAAGTGAAAACAGTTTAACGATGATGGCATTGGCGGCGGTGCTACTGGGGTTCTCTTCTGCAACGCAAGATGTGGTGATTGATGCTTATCGTATTGAATCAGCGGACAGTGATTTGCAAGCAATGATGTCATCAACCTATATTGCGGGTTATCGGATTGGCATGTTAGTCGCAGGTGCAGGCGCTTTGTATCTTGCCAGTTATTTTGGATCAGACAAAGAAAGTTATAGTTACGAAGCATGGCAATGGACTTATGCCATTATGTCAGGGGTTATGTTAGTGGGTATTGTGACCACCTTATTTATTCCTGAACCTGCTCGACAACGGGAAGATAAAGCGAAGCACAGCGCTTCTGAATATTTACGTTTTTTATTATTATTTGTGGTGGCCGTTTTGGTCTTTATCGCTACTTTTTATTTTAGTACCGATATTGTTAAAACAATAAAAACAGAATTAACCACCGTCTTTTCTAATAAGCATTTAGCGAGCTTTATTATTGAAACCTTACGCTTAGGAATTGCGGTGATGGTTGCAATGATTGCAGCAAGATTAATGGTTTCTTTAGGCGTAGTACGCCAAGCCATGTTAAATGAAACGTATATTGAACCTGTCAAAGATTTCTTTAAACGCTATGGCTTAAACTTAGCTTTATTATTATTGGCGCTGATTGGTTTATACCGTATATCAGATATTGTGCTGGGTGTTATTTCTAATGTTTTTTATCAAGATTTAGGTTTTAGTAAAATAGAAATCGCCAATGTGGTCAAAACTTTTGGGTTATTTATGACTATTGCGGGCGGTTTTTTAGGTGGCTTATTATCGGTGCGATTTGGGGTGATGAAAATACTCTTTTTAGGCGCGGCATTATCCGCAGGGACGAATATCCTGTTTATGCTATTAGCCAACGCAGGGCATGATATGACAATGTTGTATCTTGTGATCTCCGCCGATAACCTTTCTGCTGGCTTAGCCAGTGCTGCTTTTATTGCATTTTTATCCAAATTGACAAATATCACCTTTACAGCAGTGCAATATGCTATTTTCAGCTCCTTAATGACACTGTTACCCAAGATATTAGGTGGTTACTCAGGATCAATGGTTGATAGCATGGGATACTCTAATTTCTTTCTGTTCACCGCAGTATTAGGTCTGCCTGTTTTAGTGTTAATTTTACTTGCGGGAAAAAAGTTTGAATAACGAATTTTCTCCTCCTAATCAATAAAAATAAAAAAGGTTGAAATGATACAGAAATTAAAACAATTAATGCAAGGCAAACTGTTTTGGATTGCTTTGATCGTACTGGGTGTCATGCTGGAAGGTGTTGCTGTTTTTTATCAATACGTGATGGAAGAAGCACCCTGTATTTTATGCATACATTTTAGATTACTGGTGGTCTTATTAATACTCTTTGCTTGCTTGGGTCTGTTGCTAAGATCCACAAAAGGCGGATTAATCGCCAGCGCTAGTGCATTATTATTGGTTTTTATTGGGATGTTAGAACGCTCTTATCAATTACTCGGAACGGAGCTTGGTTTTATCAAAGGCGAGTGTGCAGCAACCTTAAATTTTCCCGATTGGATAGCCGTGGATAAATGGATGCCTTCCTTCTTTGAGCCGTGGACATCCTGTAGTTACACCCCTAAATTACTGTTTAATATTACGATGGCAGAGGCATTAATGGTGTTTTCTGTGATGATGGTTTTATTCGCTATTGGGATGTTAATTGCTAGTTTTCGTGGCGAATGATTCATCGAAAAATAACGCAAATTTTTTCTTATTCCCCTGTTGCCAAACTTCCACTTAGCAAGACTGTGATGGGAATAGAATTTTCACAGTGTGTTCCTAAATAGAAATTTAGGAACAGGGAATACCAAGCTATTCTATTATCCTGGGTTAAATTAATAACGATTTTTATTTTATAAGTGTTGCTTTATAACTCAATAAAGCATCAGCTACGGACTCTAAAACAGCGTCATCAGCATCTGTTCGAGCAATAAGCGCTGCTTCCATGCAGGGAACGTCTATTTTTCCTTTGCTAAATAAACCATCTTTAGTGGGTAAAACTTCAAACGTATAGATGGGTCTACCAAGTGGTTTATAACTATCGTTTAAATCCTTATCATCGACTTCAATCATTTCTAAATTAGGATTTTCTCTGACGATTTTTAAATACTTATTATTGAGATCAGGTCTAGCAACCCACATAACCGCATCAATGGAAGATTTATCACCTTTTGAGCTTAGTGCTAGTTTGCTTAGTGCGCGACTGCCTCCTGTAAAAGAGACCGCTGACTTTTTATAACCAGGTTCTAGCTTCATCATATAATCCCAGCTAACCGCAGAGCCTGAACCTTGTTTGCCGATGGCAATGGTTGGTCCTGCGCTTTGCAAATCATCTTCATCTTGCACTTTGCCTTTTTTATTCACGGCAATATGGATACATTCTTTAAACAGAGAACCCACGACTTCAATTTTTGTTGATGCTTTAGGGTACTTGTTTACATACCATGCATAAGCGTCAAGCTGAACAATGCCAATATCAGCTTCACCTGAAACAAGTCGTTCAAGGTTTTGAACTGAACCTTTTGACTCAATCACATTACCACCTTTGACGAGTGTTAGAAGATTGGTGCCAACTTTAAAATAAGCCCCTGATTTACCACCTGTTGTGATGGTATAGGCGGATGCTTGCAGTGAGATAGCGAGTGTTGATATTAACAATAAAGCTTTGTATTTCATGTGATTATACTCCTTGTATATTTTAATTAATTTACCTAAAAATCACCTAGGAATAGTTTACATGATATTCAGTAATGGAAAATATAATATTTAGCGTTTTCTTATTGATTTTTCAACGCTTGGATGTGTTATTCGTAATGTAAGAGTTTACACTTTTAGTTCATAATTGATTTGTTGTTTGAATCTTCCTAATCTTCCCCTAAAAATAATTAAAGAGATCACTATGTCATCATTAAACAGATTAGTTACCTACACTAATGACTTATTATCCATTGATAAGTTTAAAGATTACTCCCCTAATGGGCTTCAAGTTGAAGGAAAGCCTGAAATTCATCGTTTGGTAAGCGGTGTCAGTGCCACAATGGATTTAATTGATGCCGCTATTGAGCATAAAGCAGATGTCTTGCTGGTTCATCATGGCTGGTTTTGGGATAAAGAAAATCCTCGTATTATCGGCATGAAAAAGCGTCGTCTACAAAAGCTAATGCAATATGATATTAGCTTGCTTGGCTATCATTTACCGCTTGATGCGCATCCTATATTGGGCAATAACGCACAATTGGCGGTGTTATTTGGTTTTACTACTGAGGGCGTTATGGACTCGCAAGGAGTTGGTAATTATGGACGTTTAAGTGAATATACGAGCCTTGAGGGCTTTGGGGAACAAATAGAAAAAGGGTTAAAACGTAAACCTTTATTAATCAGTGGCGGTGATCATGCGATTCGGCGTATTGCATGGTGTAGCGGTGGCGCGCAGGACTGGATTCATAAAGCGATAGAGCTTGGAGTGGATGCCTTTATTAGTGGTGAAATATCCGAACATACCGTACATGTGGCGAAAGAGTCTGGCATTCATTATATTGCAGCAGGACACCATGCAACAGAGCGTTATGGTATCAAGGCATTGGGCGATCATCTAGCAGCTAAACATGGTCTAGAACATACGTTTATTGATATTAATAACCCTGTTTAGAAATGAGAGCATTCAAGCTGAGGCAAAAATTCTGCGTTATAGTTTCGGATGTTATTGAATCCTCAGTCTTTAGCGCCTTGGAGTAGCCTTAAACCCTTTTTATTCATTCCTCGACAACGTGCACTGTTTCTTTAAGCAGAGAGACATGCTTATTGAAATGATTATTATGCTTAAAGTTTGATCTTATAAATGCCATAATTAAACTGACGAACGGTATAATCTAATTTTATAAGAGCAAATTGATTAATGGATAATTCAAAATATGATGTTCTCATTATTGGCAGTGGAGCAGCAGGGTTAAGTTTAGCTCTGAGCTTGCCAGAGACACTACACATCGCGATTCTCAGCAAGGATACATTGACAGAAGGGAGTACTGTTTATGCGCAGGGTGGAATTTCTGCGGTAGCGAATAAAAATGACACCATAGAGTCTCATATTGCGGATACCTTAGATGCAGGGGCAGGTTTGTGTTCAGAAAAAGTGGTACGCAAAGTCGTTACACAGGGGCCTAAAGCATTAAAATGGTTACTTGATTCGGGTGTTCCTTTTACTAAAAACGAAACCCTTGATAGTGATGGTATTGAAGGTTTGCATCTCACTCGCGAAGGGGGGCATTCTGAGCGGCGGGTTGCACATGCTGCAGATGCCAGTGGCTATGCTATTGAGACAACCTTATTAGAACGCGTTAAACGGCGCGCTAATATTTCATTGTTTGAATTTCATATTGCAGTTGACTTGATTACCTCGCGAAAATTAAAGCTACTTCAGCGCAATAATGTCAATTTAGGGGCTTATGTTTTAAACCGTAAGACACAAAAAATCTCTATTTTTAGGGCAAACTTTACTATTTTAGCCACAGGTGGGGCTAGTAAAGTTTATCTTTATACCAGCAACCCTGACGGTGCGAGTGGGGATGGTATCGCAATGGCATGGCGTGCAGGTTGTCGCGTTTCCAATATGGAGTTTATGCAATTCCATCCCACTTGTTTATATCATCCCCATGCAAAATCTTATTTAATAACCGAGGCAGTGCGCGGTGAAGGCGGTAAATTATTATTGCCTGATGGTACTCGTTTTATGGATAAATATGATAAGCGTGGCGAATTAGCACCGCGTGATATTGTCGCCCGTGCCATTGATCATGAAATGAAGTGCCTAGGCATTGACTCTATCTTTATTGATATTAGCCACCGTTCAAAAAAATTCATCACCGAACACTTTCCTAATGTCTACGCCACCTGTGAAAAGTTTGGTTACGATATGAGTAAAAACCCTGTCCCCGTTGTACCTGCTGCGCATTATACTTGCGGTGGCGTAGTCGTGGATGAGCATGGTCAAACGGATATTGATAATCTTTATGCCATTGGTGAATGTAGCTTCACGGGACTGCATGGTGCGAATCGTATGGCGAGTAATTCATTGCTAGAATGTATTGTTTATGGTCAATTCTGCGCCGAAGACATTATTAAAAAAATGGATAATAAAAAGACCAAGGCTGAGATTCCAGAATGGGATGAAAGCCGTGTGACCGACTCTGATGAACGCGTTATTATCACCCATAACTGGGACGAAATACGGCGGTTTATGTGGGATTACGTCGGTATTGTGCGCACCACTAAACGACTTGAACGCGCCCGTACACGGATCGATATGTTATTGCAGGAAATTGACGAATATTATACTAATTTCCGTATTACGAGTGATCTGCTAGAATTGCGCAACCTTGCCGAAGTAGCCCGTCTTATTATTCGCTCCGCACAGCGCCGTGAAGAAAGCCGAGGATTGCATTATACCTTGGATTACCCAAAAGCAGATCTATCCCTTGAACAGGTGAATAGCATTCTTGACCCTATGAGACGAGCTTCGAGTAAGAACTAGTATCTTAAAGATATTTTACCCCTATGATTAAAAACTCAAAGAGACCCCGTGATGAGTGAAACAAAAACAGACGTTGATACCGATAAGAAATTTAAAGAAATTGCCGATGCTTGTATTGATGTTGGTAATCAATACCTAGATGATAATAATATTGATCTAGTCGGTTCTTCTTTGATTTATGGTGCTGCACGTTTTAGCTCCTATATTGTTGCTTCTGGTTCAAGTAATCTAGAAGCCTATAAAGGCAATAGAGAAGGCGCGATTAAACATTTCACCCTACAATTTCAACAAATGTTAGAAGAAAATTTAACAATGTATGAATCTGTTTTTAAAGAAGATAAGAAATACGAGCAGTATATGAAAAAAGAAGATTCAAACGACTGATATGAAACCCATATGAAACAAACGCCCGAAGAAGCTTTAGCTGAGTTACAACAAAGCGTGCAAAGCTTATTTTTATCCACGCTCACAAAAAAAGAAGGCGTACCTAATGCAAGCTACGCCCCTTTTATTTGTGATAATGCTAATAATTTCTATCTTTTTGTTAGTCAATTAGCCCCTCATACTGCTGATTTACAAGCAAATCCTCAAGCCAGCATTCTACTCATTGAGGATGAAAAAGATTGCCGACAAATCTTTGCGCGTAAACGGTTGAGTTACTCTTGTTATGCTACTGTAGTGGAAAAAAAAGAGGCTAATTACGAGGGATTGCTTGATCAGTTTGACGCTCGGTTTGCCAATATGATTCCTTTATTACGCACACTGCCTGATTTTATTTTGTTTAAATTAAGCGTAGAATCAGGTAGCTTTGTACAAGGTTTCGGACAAGCCTTTAAAATTGATCAGGATGGATCATTAATTCATCATGATCCTCGAAAAGATAATGATGAGTAATCAAGCTATCGTTTGTTGAAGTGCTTCTATAATGGCTTCATTAGCAATAGGGAAAGCGTAATTTTCAAGGGCATCAATATCAACCCAACGAATTCGTTGCCCTTCCTTTCCATATGCTTCTCCTTGCCATATCCTTACCTCATACACATCTAAAAAAACAGAAAGATCAGTGTACTGGTGACGGATTTGAAGCAATGGTTTTGGCGCGCTGATTTGAATACCAAGCTCTTCATCTAACTCCCGCGCTAACGCTTGCTGAGCAGATTCATCTTGCTCTACTTTTCCCCCAGGAAACTCCCATTTTCCCCCTTGATGTTTTTTCTCTGCGCGTTGTGCAATTAAAATTTGATTATTTTTATCTCGAATAACAGCGACAACAACATCTAACATCATTTATCTCAGTTCTTTTTTAAAATGACTCAAGGGAACAAAGTCAGCGA
This sequence comes from Cocleimonas sp., assembly GCA_023145485.1. Classification (GTDB taxonomy): domain Bacteria; phylum Pseudomonadota; class Gammaproteobacteria; order Thiotrichales; family Thiotrichaceae; genus JAGLBW01. The sequence goes on from JAGLDT010000111.1 coordinate 8,320, forward strand.
CACAGCGCATGACGGGAATCCATTTTGCAAGATTTTTAGCAGTAAAAAGGCGACCTTCATGTTCATTTTCAAAGACACCATCATGGAGTAATACGGTGCCATTACGACCTGAGCACATTTGTGTCATGACATTATCAAGAATTTTTGTTCCCTGTTGATTTTTAGTATTCCAATCAAATCCTGACATTTCCCAGCCTATATGAGTAAAGCCGTGTTGCTTTAGTGCTTTCATAACCTGTGGCTTGTCTTTTTGATTAAACCAGCCATCACCATAGGGAAGGCGAAACGGAGCAGGTTTAGTCGAGAAAAAAGGCTGCAAAATCTGTTTTGAACGTTTAATGTTAGATTGTAATTCAACAGGGGATAGTTTGGAGTGATGCAGATGCTCATAACTATGCGAACCGATTAAATGCCCTTCACGTTTAATACGTTTTAGTGTTTGACGGCGTTGTTGACAGAGTTGTAGCGATTGACAGTCTTTTTTATTGCGCCCCTTCATGCAACTTTGACGATATTGTTGGCAATCCACTTTGTTTGCCAAAACAAAAAAGGTTGCTGGAATGCGTTCACGCTTTAAGGTATCTAAAATTTGTGGTGTGACACTACCAACACCATCATCAAAACTAAGATGTAACTTAAAACGTTTATCAGCAGGACAATGGTATTGAGCACGGTATTGGTTACAGTTTTTTGCAAAGGCTGATGAGATCAAAAATAGACTGCATAATAAGATGGTTGTAACAGACTTAAAAAACATTTTGGCATCCTTGTTTTAATGAAATTAACTACGGTATTCTGCATTAATGGTGACATATTCATGGGATAAATCCGATGTCCAAATACGTGCATTAGCATTTCCTGAATTAAGCGCAACACGAATGGTAATTTCTTCTTTATTCATCTCAGCTTGCCCTTGTTCTTCAGTATAGTTTTCTAATGGTTCGCCTGTTTTAAGTAATTGCGTGTCTCCTAACCATAGGGAGATTTTACTAACATCCAAATCATCTACTCTACTGCGTCCGATGGCGGCAAGCAATCTTCCCCAATTTGGATCACTGGCAAATAAGGCCGTTTTTACCAGTGGAGAGCGTGCAATGGTATAAGCAATTTCACGCGCATCATCTTTATCAGATGCAGATTCAACCTCAATAGTGACAAATTTGGTTGCACCTTCTGCATCACGAATAATCGCTTGTGCTAATTCTTGGCAAACTGTATTGATTGCTTGTTGGAAGACTTCGCTGTTATCAGAGGTGATTTCCACATTTGATTGAGCGGATGCCATTAATAGCAACGAATCATTGGTAGAGGTATCTGCATCAACCGTAATGGCATTAAATGAGTCACCAACCGCCGTATTTAATACATATTGTAATAGCTCAGCTTCAACACGGGCATCACATCCAATATAGGCAAGAAGCGTTGCCATATTCGGCTCAATCATGCCTGAGCCTTTTGCTATACCTGTTATTGTCACCGTTTTACCATCAATTTCTATTTGTTTGCTTACGCCTTTAGCAATGGTATCAGTTGTCATAATACCTTTCGCTGCTAGTAACCAATTATCCTCTTCAAGTTTCTCAATCGCTTGAGGAAGATGTTTAGCAAAGGGTTCAAGTGGTAATTGCTCACCAATAACACCTGTTGAAAAAGGCAAAATATCCTCTGTTTTAACGTGACAAAGCTCAGCTAACAGAGCACAGGTTTGTTTGGCGCGATTAAAACCCTTTTCTCCCGTTCCGGCATTAGCATTACCCGCATTGATTAATAAATAATGAGGCGATTTATTTTTACTTAAATGTTCTCTGCATAAAGTAACGGGTGCTGCGCAAAATTTATTTAAGGTAAACACACCGACAGCGGTTCCTCCTTCTGCAATTTTAATAAGAACAAGGTCATTACGCCCTTTATAACGAATATTTGCTTCAACAGCCGAAAGTGAAATACCTTTAATGGCTTGTAGTGATATTGGGGCTTGAAGATTGACAGACATAGGAAAAAAATCTCTAAAATTTGGGGGAAAGAGTATATCAAGAAAGCTAAAGAGTGGCTGTATTTTAGAAATACAGTTGTTTTGGAAGAATTTCTATACGGTGTAGACCAATTTCAAGAATAAAACATGCTTAATTTTTAAGCATAAAAAAGTATAAACAATAAAACACAATATCCCTTAATTTCTTGTTTGTTTTTATTAAGCTTTATTGATTTTTTTTATTTTATATAGGTAATAATTTTTTTTGATAAAAAAAATCCTTTATTGTTATAACTTTTTTTTTACATTTTTAATTAAAATAGAAGAAGATTCGCTCTTTTATTGTAAAGTTAATGAAAGTTAGCAACATATATTTTTATTTTTGATCTGAATCAACAGGTCATTTTTTTGATTAAATATTAATCATTCAAGAGATTCTCATAAGTAAAATTAATCCATCTATAATCACTGATTATTTCTTAATTTTCAAAAAAAATAATTAACTACAAAAAACAGATAGACGATAGTTTTTATCCTGTGTACTATTCGCCGCCCCTTACAAAGACGCAGCTTATATAACAGCCAATTGACAGTAAACTATATGAAAAATAAGATATTATTTTTCCCAAATAATCAATAGCATTCAATCTGCCAATAATAATGATATATCTCAAGACAAGGTAGGGGCGTGTATAAATCTCTATTATTAGAGCTTAGTACTACTAGAAATTGAAGGAAAACTAACATGAATTTATCGGAAACAACCGCAGAAATATTTAAATCTATCCCAGAAGCCATTGTTCCTAATGCACAAGATGCCGCATTAATTTATAAACATAAAAAGCTATTTATTAGCTATGAAAATGCATTAATCACAGGATTTTACGATACCGTATACGGTGATGATAATCTAAAAGATCGTCTAACGCCTGAGCAACGAAAAATGCGTGAACAAACCATGCGACAGTGGTATCAAATAACAACGAATGGGAATTTTGATCAGCATTATTGGAATTGGCAAGTATTTGTGGGCATTGTGCATGTTAAACACGATATTCCTAATGCCGCTATGCTAGGAATGTGGGGCTGGATGATGAGCTTTTTTCAACGAAACTTACTCAAGGACTTAGATATAGAGGAGGCGATTGAGATACTGGCTATTTTACAAAAATTACAAGCGGTTGTTTCTAGTCTAACGGTTGAAAGTTTTATAATGACACGCAAAGAAGCGATTCGTTTAGCGTCAGGACTCAATGATAATATTCTGGGCAGATTAGTTGGCGTAGAAATTGATAAATTATTAACACAAGGCCGAACTGAGTTAATGAACTCTTGTGAAACAGAGCAGATGGTTGCTTAAATATTGATACTTTTTACTTAAAATAGAAAAAACAGGAAAGAAAAATGAAAAACTATATGATTTCAACAACGGATGGTTTATGTCTTATTAATACTTTTCAAGATAAAAAAGAAGATGAAGTGGCAGCACTAACAGCAGCATTATCTGGTCTTGGTAAAGGGTTAAGACAAGGAATCGATATCGGTGACTTAGGTACTATCATCATTAACGGTAGTAAGGGTCGATATGGGATGCGTTATATCGATAACGAGCGTATTTTAGGCGTTTTAGCAACGGATCTAATGTCTGAGCAAAAACTAGTGCATGATATTGAAGAGATGGCAACGATTATCTTACAAAACTAATATCATATTGTCCTAAAATTGGTGATTAAAAGTGAGAGGATTAGGGGCTTCTTAAGAGTGGAAATCCTATTAGAAATATTTTTCTTTTCACTTTTAATTACTAAAAAAAACAACCCGAGCAGATTAACATCATACTCGGGATTAACACATCACTCGACACTACTTTATGTATTAGTTAAACAACATAAATTAGAAGCTAGCTTTAGATGACTTTTCCACCTTTAGTTTCGCAATCTTCTTTAGATGCTTTAACCCATCCTTTGCCTTTACAACTGTTTTTACCTTTACAAGAACTTGTTGCTGTTGCACATTCTGATGTGCCTTTACAAGAATTAGTACCTGAACATTTAACGTCCGCTACCTTTGTAGCAGGCTCTGTTGCTGGTTTTTCTGCAGCTGCAGTTTTATCAGTTGCTGCTTTATCACCGCCACCACAGGCCGCTAATAATAATGCTGATGTAGCTGACGCTAGTGCGATACCTGATAATTTTTTAACTGATCCCATTTGTATTCCTCTATTAGTTTTTTACTTAAGCCCTGCCATAATTTTTATGTAATGAGCTTAAATTTATTAATACGACAGCGAAAATCGCCCCTATATTAACCGATACGCAGTATAAGTGAATTTAGATACATATAATATAAATTTTCTTTCTAGGAATAATCTTAGTTCTTTGACTCTCGTGTAATCGCTCGATGACCAATATCATTTCTGTAATACACCTTATCCCATGCAATAGAATGGGTTAAGGCATAAGCAACGTGCTGTGCTTCTGTTACTGTTTCACCTAAACCAACCGCACACAAAACACGTCCTCCACTAGTAATAATATCATCCCCTTGCCTGCTTGTTCCTGCGTGGAATATTTTGGCATTATTCTCATTGTCATTCGATAAACCAGAAATCACATCCCCTTTAAGATAAGCATCAGGATAACCACCTGCCGCTAAAACAACCCCTAATGCTGCGCGGGAATCCCATTCTGCTTCAGCAGTATCCAACTTACCATCCAATGCTGCATTCATTAGCCCAACCAAGTCTGACTTTAAACGCATCATAATCGGCTGTGTTTCTGGATCACCAAAGCGGACGTTATATTCTAATACCTTAGGAATACCATCTTCATCAATCATCACACCAGCATATAAAAAGCCTGTAAACGGGTGACCTTCATCCGCCATGCCTTTAATCGTTGGCTCAATCACTAGCTGCATAATACGACTATGCATTTCAGGGGTCACAACAGGAGCAGGAGAATAAGCTCCCATCCCCCCCGTATTAGGGCCTAAATCACCATTATCACGTGCTTTATGATCTTGTGAACTGGCTAAGGGTAGAATATTTTTTCCATCTGCCATCACAATAAAACTAGCTTCTTCCCCTTGTAGAAACTCCTCGATAACCACGCGATGACCCGCATCACCAAAGGCATTTCCTGCTAACATATCGTTGATCGCATCAATTGCCTCTTGTTCTGTTTGCGCGAGAATTACCCCTTTTCCAGCTGCTAAACCATCGGCTTTAATCACAATCGGCGCACCCTGTTGTTTCACATAAGCAACCGCCTCATCAATCTCGGTAAAATTACCATAAGCAGCCGTAGGGATATCATGGCGAGCTAAGAAATCTTTAGTAAACGCTTTGGAACCCTCCAACTGAGCAGCACCTTTTGTCGGGCCAAAACAGCGCATCCCTGCTTCAGTGAATTGATCCACGATCCCCATCACTAAAGGAACCTCAGGGCCAACTAAGGTTAAGGTAATCTCATTTTTTTGTGCAAAACTGAGCAACCCATCAAGATCTTCAGCCCCAATATCAACATTCTCTAATTTATCCTCTAATGCTGTACCCGCATTACCTGGTGCTACAAAAACACATGTGACCTCATCAGACTGCGCTATTTTCCAACCCAATGCATGTTCACGCCCACCACTACCAATGACTAAAATATTCAATATTTACTCCAGCAAATAATCTATAATTTTTGAGAAAGCAGGAATATATAATAAATCATCGCTAATTAGCAAAAGGACAATTTAAAATAGGCAAGTAGTCCTCACAATTAAAGAAGCTTACTCGACGACAACCTTTAGAAATTATTTATCTGAAAAACTATAGGGAGCAAATGGTCAACGGGGTTATTTTTTCTAAAAGTCAGAATTCTAGACACAACAAAGCCCGCTATAGTACGGGCTTTGTTGGTTGAAAATATTTGGTGCCCAGGGCCGGAATCGAACCGGCACG
>JAGLDT010000112.1 GCA_023145485.1 Cocleimonas sp.
CGCGACCCCGACCTTGGCAAGGTCGTGCTCTACCAGCTGAGCTATTCCCGCGTTGAGGTGGGCATAATACGGATGGGCATGGGTACTGTCAAGCTACTAATTAAATTAATTTTAGCTTTTTTATCTCACCCCGATTAAGCGTAAGAATTTTAATGATCAGCGGTATTATCAGGTTGTTTTTAATTAGTCTATTTACTAACTTTTTCAAGAAAATCAGGTTTAACTCCGATAGAATAAAGTCTATTTTTTAAACAATTACTATCTACATAATAATGAAAACTCTGCCTAACGCTCTCTCCCTGTTTATTTTCTTTTTTCTTACTACTGCTTGTAATAACTCAGGTGGTTTTAATCAACAAGATGGTTCTGTGACACCCTCTACTGATTCTGAAGTGTTATCATCGACTAATGGCGAGGGGGCATTAAATGTTTATTTTTCACAGCCTAATGCAACGAATGCTAGTGGTCCTGAAATGCGTTTAATAGCAGCTATTGATCAAGCGCGTATTAATGTTGATGTGGCTATTTATGAATTGTCGTTAGAAAGTGTAACCACCAGTTTAATAAAAGCACATCAACGTGATGTGCGGGTACGTGTATTAACGGATAGTGATAATTTTGATTGGGATCAAATTCAGAGGTTGAGTCAAGCAGGTATTGCCGTGAAAGGTGATCAACGCAGTGCCTTAATGCATAATAAATTTACCGTTATTGATAATAAGCAGGTTTGGACAGGTTCTATGAATTACACCTACAAGGGAGCTTATCGTCATAATGAAAATCTATTGCAAATAGACAGTATTGCTGCTGCCTCAAACTATACGGAAGAATTTGCACAGTTGTGGGCGGGTATACATCGACAGGTTAATGCCTCTGACTCTGTTTTTACGGTCAATAATAGTACGGTAGAAATTTATTTCTCTCCCGATGATCATTTTAGAAGCCAGCATCTGATCCCTTTACTACAAGGCGCTAAACAATCGGTGTATTTTATGGCATTTGCTTTTACTAGTACGGATATTACCAGTACGCTGAGTAATTTAAAGCAACAAGGGTTAGAAATCAAAGGGGTTGTTGATAGTAGTCAGGCAGGATCATCTTACGCCCAGTATGATGATCTTCAAAATGAAAATATTGATGTGCTATTAGATGGGAATCCACAGAAACTGCACCATAAGGTAATGATTATCGATCATCGCTATGTTGTCACTGGTTCTTATAATTTCAGTCAAAGCGCAGAAACACGCAATGATGAAAATTCTGTGATTATTGATGATCCTAATCTGGCTGCTCGATATGAGCAAGAATTTACGCGTGTGTATCAAAAAGCATTGGAAAAGACGCTTAACTAATAAACTCTCTAATGCGACTAGCCCCTTCAATACACTCATCTAACGTTGCAACTAAGGCCAACCGTATGTAGTTCTCACCTGGGTTTTTACCATCGACATTTCGAGACAAATAACTCCCTGGTACAACATTCAGGTGTTGCTGAGTATAAATATCACGGGTAAATATCTCATCATTTATTTGTGTTTTAGCCCAGAGGTAGAAACTGGCATCAGGTTGTTTAACATCCATAATAGGTGATAAAATTTCCAGTACAGCAGAAAATTTTTGTCTATATTGAGAGCGATTGTCGATAACATGCGCTTCATCACTCCACGCAGCAATACTAGTGACCTGTGTTGGAGGGGGCATAGCACAGCCATGATAAGTGCGATAAAGTAAAAATTTAGTCAAAATTTCTGCATCCCCAGCAATAAATCCTGAGCGTAACCCTGGCGCATTAGAACGTTTAGAAAGGCTATGAAAAACAACACATCGTTTATAATCCATATTGCCCATCTGTACCGCAACATCTAATAATCCTACTGGTGGCTTGTCTTCATCGAGGTAAATTTCTGAGTAACACTCATCGCTTGCAATAATAAAATCATGTTTTTCCGCAAGATTTAGCAACTGTTTTATTTGTTCAACGCCAATCACTGAACCTGTTGGATTGCCAGGGCTACATAAATAAATAAGTTGACAGTCATCCCATACCGCATCATTAACCGCATCAAAGTTAGGATTAAAGTGATTTTCTACCGTGCAAGGGAGGTAAATAGGCTCCGCACCTGCTAATAATGCAGCACCTTCATAGATTTGATAAAAAGGGTTAGGCATTAAAACTTTAGCGTTGTTACTGCGCTCAACCACGGCTTGAGCAAAGGCAAATAAAGCCTCGCGCGTGCCATTGACAGGGACTATCTGTGTTTCAATATCCAATGAATTTTCAGGTAAATTAAAGCGACCTGTTAGCCAATTAGCAATAGCTTGACGTAATTCTGCACTGCCTTTCGTCATGGGGTAATTAGCCAAGCCTAATAAACTATCACGCATAGTCTTAAGAATAATATCAGGCGTAGGGTGTTTAGGTTCGCCAATGGCCAGTGACACCAATGATTTGTCGGTAGACGGTATAATACCTGCTTTTAGCTCTTTAATACGTTCAAAGGGGTAAGGTTGCAGTCTATTTAAATCAGGATTCATACTAGTCGACATTGTAGTTAACAGGGGAGGTGGATTATAGCCTGAATTTTTCAAAAGTAAAAAAATAGAACGAATTTAACGTATTGGATGAATTCAGCATTTTCTCTTTCAAATCCAGTCATCAAATTTAATTAAATATAAATAATGTCTTGTGAGAAATTCTTGCAGGGTTACGTTATATACTTGCCTGAGCGACAAATATTGGAATCAATACTCTCTACCTTATAACATTGGGGACTGATTTCGAGCACGCACCTTATCCTTTTTAATAGATTAATCATAACTACCTATGCCAGCATTTGAATACACGGCGCTAAACGCCAAAGGACAACAAGAAAGTGGAATGCTGGAGGCAGATAATGCGCGTCAAGTACGCCAGACATTACGTGATGGAAAGCTAACGCCACTTAGCGTCGAACAGGTTGAAAAACAGGAAAGTGGTTCAGGTTCTAAAGTCAAACGTGCAGGAAAAGTAAAACCTGCCGACCTAGCCTTGTTTACTCGTCAATTGGCTACCTTAACGCAGTCTGGTTCACCCTTAGAAGAAGCACTAGCTATTTGTGCAAAACAAACTGAGCGTAAAAATCTGCGTCACATTATCTCTGCAGTGCGTTCTCGTGTTTTAGAGGGGCATTCGCTTGCAGGAGGCTTGCAGCAATTCCCCTCTGTTTTCCCTAATATGTATCGCTCTACTGTTTCCGCTGGGGAGCAATCAGGTCATCTGGATGCTGTTTTAGAACGTTTAGCTGATTACACTGAAGACCGTCAAGAGTTACAACAAAAACTATCCACTGCACTGGTCTACCCTGTTATTTTAATTACGTTATCAATTGCTATTGTTGCAGGTTTACTTGCCTTTATTGTGCCACAAATTGTCGGTGTATTTGAAGATATGGGGCAAGAGCTTCCTGCTATGACGCAGATGATTATTGCCCTTAGTGATTTTATTATCGACTATGGATTGCATATGATAGCGACCATTATTGTTGCTGTGATCATTTTTAAACGATTGGTTAAAATTCCTAAATGGGAATACCGTTATCACCGTTTATTATTACGCATTCCTGGAGTCAAAAAAATGGTACGTGGATTGAATACGGCCCGTTTTGCACGAACGCTAAGTATCCTTGCCTCCAGTGGTGTGCCGATTTTGGATGCAATGAGCATCTCTTCTCGAGTGATTCAAAATGTTCCTATGCGTCAAGCGGTGGAGGAAGCTGCGGTCAAAGTACGTGAAGGAAAGGCAATTCATAAATCATTAGAGCAATCAGGCTATTTCCCTCCGATGACGATTTACTTAATTGCCAGTGGTGAGAACAGTGGAAAATTAGATGATATGCTAGAACGAGCAGCGATTCAGCAAGAGCGTGAAACTGATAGTATGATGACGGGGATGTTGAGTATTTTTGAACCCATGCTAATCTTAGTCATGGGTGGCATTGTTTTGACTATTGTTCTATCTATTTTAATGCCAATATTGAATTTAAATCAGCTGGTGGACTAATTTTAAGAGAATAAAATCAGACCTATATTTTAGATTTTGAAAAAGTATTAAACACAATATTATCAAGTAAGCGAGCCTTACCTAACCATACAGAACCTAATAATACGAGATTGATATCCTCTGTAGAGGCCGTTTGAAAATCTTTTACTCGACGCACCTCGATATAATCCGCTTTAAAACCTGAATCGTTTAATTTTTTTGCTACAGACAGCTGCAAAGCTTTAAAATTTTTATTTCCATTTTGTATTGAAGCGACTATTGACTGTAGTTGCTGATTAAATAAGGGCGCTATACTTCGCTCTTCTTCCGTTAGGTAACCATTCCGTGAACTCATTGCCAAACCGTCTGACTCTCGAATAGTCGGTAAACCGATCACCTCAATTGGCATATTGAGATCAGCTACCATGCGTTGAACGAGCATTAATTGCTGAAAGTCTTTCTGCCCAAAAATTGAAATATCGGGCATCACCATATTGAAGAGTTTATTAACGATAGTCGACACGCCAGAGAAATGACCTATGCGGGACTTCCCCTCTAATATGACACCAAGAACAGGAACTTCAACGCGGGTTGTTGCTTCACCGTCGGGATAAATATCACTAACCGAGGGTGTGAAAACCAAATCACAGCTTGCCAAACCAAGCTTCTTTTTATCATCAGAAAGTGTGTGTGGATAGGCTAATAAATCCTTTTTCTTATCAAATTGAAGTGGATTTATAAAAATAGATGTCACTACTTTATCAGCGCGTTCCTTAGCCCCCTTAACTAATGTTATATGACCTAGATGAAGATTCCCCATGGTTGGTACAAGTGCTATGGTTTTGCCTTGTAACTTCCATTGCTTAATTTGCTTTCTAAGCAGTGCAATATCTGAAATATGAATCATCAGTAAAAACATTGCTCATCAGAGGGGAAAGTTTCTGCTTTTACACGACTGACAAAAGTAGCAACAGCACCTGCAATCCCTTCAGATTGACCCGTCAAAAAATCTTGAGAAAAGCTTGGTGCTCTCTTTGAAATACCCAGCATATCTTGCAGTACGAGTACCTGACCATCACAGACACGCCCTGCCCCGATACCAATCGTGGGAACGTCCAATGCTTGTGTGATTTTCTCCGCAAGTGCTACAGGGACACATTCCATTAACACCATATCTGCACCTGCCTCCTGTAATAGAAGTGCATCTTTTAGAATTTTATCAGCTATTTTTTGATCTCTTCCCTGTACAAAATACCCACCTAACTTATGCACTGATTGTGGCTGCAATCCTAGGTGCGCACAAACTGGCACACCATGACGTGTTAACTGAGTAACATTCTCGACCTGAGCTTCTCCACCTTCCATTTTTACCATCTGCGCTCCCCCTTGTTGCATTAAACGTGTGGCATTTTTGATCGCTTGTTTAGGCGAGGTGCAACTCATAAAGGGAAGATCACCCAATACTAAGGAGTGTTGACAGACAGGGGAGACTATTTTTGTGTGATAGACCATATCATCCATTGTGACAGGAATAGTTGAATCATGCCCTTGCATTACCATTCCTAACGAATCACCGACTAAAATAACATCAACCGATTGCTGGTCTAGAATACGTGCAAAACTCGCATCATAAGCCGTTAGCATGGTAATTTTATCACCCTCTTGTTTCATTTTTCGGAGCTTTCTTACTGTTATTTCTGCAACCATTTAATACTCCTAACAAGATCCTAAATCTATGAGGCTAATGCGGATTCAGAAAGATATAAGCTGAACGTCATTAGCTGAGACCTTGGAAATGCATTGCACTAATGTTCTTCCATTAGGAAAAATCAAATGAGGTGATAGTTCTTGTAATGGGTATAAAACAAATGAGCGCTCACACATCCAAGGGTGCGGCACTGTTAATGTCGCAGTCTCAATAATAATATTGCCATATAAAAGTAAATCAAGGTCTAACGTGCGTGCTCCCCATCGCTTTCCATTTCGTTGTCTATCATTATTTTTTTCAATTTTTTGTAAAGTAGCGAGCAAGTCATGTGCGCCTAAATCTGTATCAAACTGAGCAACGGCATTGATATAATCGGGTTGATCTTGAGGACCCTGTGGTTTGCTTCGATAAAAAGGGGAAAGCCTTAGATGATTGATTTTCTGATGGGAATGCAAAGCCGTCACTGCATTATTTAAATAAACAAGCGAATCGCCTAAATTACTTCCTAAACCTATATAGACCTTATATTGGGGATTGATCATTGTTTTACTCTAATTTAAGCAAGCTTATTTGCGCCGTCTACGCCGACCTGATCGTTTACGTTTTGGGGAGCTTGCGCTATTGCACATCGCTAGCTGGTCGTCTGAACTGATATCTTGAAAAAGTGTCCACCACTCGCAATCCTCCTCCAGTGGCTCTCCAGAGTTTGCACGCAAGCACATAAAATCATAAGCAGCACGAAAGCGTTTATTATCGAGAAAACCAAGTGCTCGACGACAGGCTTTAAATTGAAAACGTCCCTGCATTGTCCATATTTCTCGGGTAACATTACTGAAACGACGCGGTATAGCTGTACTTTTTACTTGATGCCCTAGAACTTCTGATGCTGCCATGTGCATGGACTGTAAATCAGGATTACCCATTTCCTGATACATTTTTTCACCTTTTTTAACTTGATACCATAACATTACGGCAAATAAGAAGGCTGGATTGATTGTTTTTCCTGCACGAATGCGTTTGTCTGTATTATTTAATGCGGCGACCACTAGGTTGAAAAAAAGACCTGATTCGTCTTCTTCTAAACTCTGCTCTGTTAGTGGAAACAGGCAAGTAAAAAGACAATATTTCCGTAATAGATCAAGTGTTAAAACGGCTTGCCCACTATGGAATAATTTTAAAGTTTCATCAAATAAACGAGCAGGAGAAATGGTGGATAAAAGATGGGATAATTCTTTGATAGGCGCTTTCGTTTCAGGCTCTAATGAAAAATCTAGTTTTGCCATAAAGCGAATGCCTCGCAACATTCTAACGGGATCCTCTCGATAGCGTCTTTCAGGATCACCAATTAAGCGTAATTGACGTTGCTTAATATCTTGCATACCCTCAATAAAATCGAGTACATCCCCCGTTTTTAGTTCATAAAATAAGGCGTTAATCGTAAAATCTCGCCTTACCGCATCCTCTGCAACCGTACCATAAACATTATCATGGATAATACGACCATCGTTACTAACTAGCCCCTTATCAGATTCATCATGTGGTGCACGGAATGTTGCAACTTCGAGAAACTCACGCCCAAAATGAACATGAGCTAGACGGAAACGTCGCCCTATAATACGAGTAGAAGGGAGTACTTTTTTAATTTGCTCAGGATGGGCGCTGGTTGCTATATCAAAATCTTTAGGCTGTTTTCCAAGCAATAGATCACGTACAGCTCCACCGACTAGATAGGCTTCATAACCTGCTTTAGTTAATGCAGTTAAAATTGTTCGAGCTTTTTTGCAAATCTGCCTTTCATTAATTCCATGCTCAGAGAAAGGAATACGAACCATATCCTTCATTGAAAAACCCTATAGGTTATGATTTTTTTGTGAAAAAAACTTCGTTTTAAAAACAACTCCATTGCGACGACACCTGATTCAACGACATAATAAAATTAAGAAATATGAATGCTCCTTAGTCATTTTAGCATGAAGAGGCATTACGTGGTAGATGATATGTGGCAAAATAGAGACACAAATAATAAATGGAAGCATCAATATGAAAAAAAAAGTAGCAATTAATCAAAAGCATGGCTTATTAAACCATGCTAGACAACACCCTTCTCCTAATTTTGATGAGCGTCCTAAAAAAGATGATATTACCCTAATTGTTATCCACAATATTAGTCTACCCCCTGGAAAATTTGGTGAAAACTGGATCGACAAGTTATTTACTAATCAATTACCTAAAAATAAGCATCCTTTTTTTACTGAAATATATACATTACGCGTTTCCAGCCACTTATTAATTCGACGAGACGGGGAGGTAGTTCAATATGTTCCCTTTCATAAACGTGCTTGGCATGCGGGACTATCACAATTTAAAGGTAGAAAGGTCTGTAATGATTTTTCAATTGGAATTGAACTAGAAGGAACGGATGATCAACCGTTTACTGATATTCAATATACACAGCTTGAAATAATTATTAGACAACTGCATCACGCTTACCCAAGCTTAAAAAAAGGAAATATTACTGGACATGAGCATATCGCACCAGAAAGGAAAACAGATCCGGGTCCATTCTTTGATTGGAAACGCTTGTCAATTGCTTTGGATAAGGATCTACCCGCTAATGCATTATTGCAAATCTAAAATATTGGTTACACCAGATTTTGTAGGAGTATCCATTCCATTTATAGGGGATTCTGGAGCAACAAGAGTCTCTAGCGAGGTATTAACGGGGGTCTCAGCATAATCATCAACCGAACATCCCTCTGTCACGTTCCTACCTAAACTTTCAACACTACATCCATCTGTCTTAGATGATGGTGCTGTGATCGTAGTAATTGCTTGTAATTTTGGCGAAGCAACTTCTTGCAAGGAATTTGTAATATTTCCTATTGGAAGAGGCTCAATAACTGATAGGGCCTGAGGTGTTAACTTATTTTTGTTATGTAGAAATGAAATCAAAAGTGCTCCGATGACTATTCCTGCAAGGAATAATAAAAAGATAAAAATCACCTTTTTTACGACAATCTGCTCTGTTCCATTATTCTTATCTAAAAGAACTAGATCATGATATTTTTTCTGAGTTTCCATAGCAATATATCTTTAGGGGTTATACTGGGGAGGGTTTATCAGAGAGACAAATAATTTAATCATAAGAAAAAATTTGTATCTACATATCACCTTATTTAACGAACTATCCTTCCTTAGAAAACAATAAATATAACATTTGTTGTGCTTAATAGTTACTATGAATTGATTACTTTTGGGTTGTTTGTTAGAATATCAAGCAAAATCAATCCTTAACCATACATAACAACATTGATTACATTCTGCAATCTATCCTGATTATAAATTAAATTTATAAAAACAAAATACAGTCAACCGATTTAAAGCTATTTTTCCCAGAAATTCGGTTCAGCGGACATAAAAATGCCACATAAAATGTGGCATTTTTATGTCTTCAAATTTTACTCACTATCAATGCTGTTTACTAATAAAAGCCCTTAGTTGTTTAGGGGTAATCTTTCCTGATTGATAAGCGACAAGCCTACCTTTTGGAGAAAAAATCATAAAAGTTGGCACACCTGTTAATTTTTTATTGGCTACTTTTTTAACATAAGCATTAAATTCAGTAACATTTGACATAATCGTTGGGAAATTTATACGATATTTTCTAATAACACTCTGTGCTATTCTAGCGTCTCCATCTAGAGAAACGCCAATGACTTTTGTATTAGGGTAAGTACCAATTGAACGAACCATATCTGGCATGCTTTTCATGCAAATAGCACATTTATTATGCCACGCTTCAACGATTGTCCATTTTCCTTTACCCACCTGATTGGAAATGCTAGCAAGCTTCCCCTTGGCTTCATTTTTAGCAACTAGCGGTGAACTAAAAATAATGGCAGTTAAAATAATGACAGGTAATACTTTTTTTCCAAAATGGAAGCCTTTCATGTGTTGCTCCGTGGTATATATAAAATTTCTTTGAGGTTATTTTCATCCATAATATAAAGCATTCTTGGTATAATTATGCTCAAAACAAGACAATCTTAGCATTGTATTTATAATAGATACATAAAATATATTTATAATCACTTATTTTGAAACAACTTCAACTGTACTTGATTTTTATTTTCTACACCATCCCAAATAACATCGAAGCGTTTCTTATCAAGTCCTTTTTCCACAAAAAAATCCTTTATTATATCTGCACGTTTAATTGCTATTGCTGATTTTGAATGAGAGGAAGATATTTCTATAAACAAGAGAGGATCATTATTAAGTTTAACCGCTACTGAATCCAAAGATACTGTATGCTCTGAAGATAACTCAATAGTCTCTAGTTCAAAATAAAGTGAAGCCTCTTCAATAATAGGCTTTTCCGTCATTACAGTTAGATTTTCAGAAGCATTCACTTCTTCTATGACATCATAACTACTAATATCAGGATCTGAAGACGCTGGAATTGAGGATGTTATGTTACCTAATGACTCTACTATTAACTGATTTCCTCCTGTATTCCCTGTTATACCTAACAGCTGAATGGGAAGAGCTTCCTGAGTATTATTAATAGTAGCATCTGGGCTACTAATAATAGTCAATTCATCGTGAATAGTACGTACACCCTCTACGCTTTTAGCAAGTGTTATTACCTCTTGCCTTTCTTTCTCATTAGTAACACTACCACTAATTACTCCATCTCTACCATTAAAGTCCACACTAAATTGAAGGTTTTCTTCTTCAAATCGCTCTCGGACATCACTGATAAGTTTAAGCTCGATATCTGCATATAAAATATAAAATGAGGATGCAAGTAGCACAAGAAGAGAGGCAAATAAAAGGGATATTATTAGCGCTATACCATCAACACGAACATGTGTAGCTGACATTATCATTCTCCATTTCAGTAAAACATCCTTGCGAAATTTCTGAGAGAGCCTATTTTAAGGTGATTTAACTTAGTTAAACTTGACTCTGGAGTATAACGACCAACAAAATTAGTTGTCGTAGTATTAAAGCAACAAATATTTACTTTAATACCTAATATTTCATTAAATATTAAAGTGAGTTGAATTAAACCTTAAAATTCCACTGTTTTAAAAAATTGCTCGATCAAATCGTCATCTGAAGAGCTTATTTTTCTAATAATAGGCCCCTCTCCAGATTTTTCTGAAATAGGCATTCCTTTTTGATCTGAAGTAGTTTGTTGGGTGATAACACCCTGAGCTTCCTTTTCAGCAGCTGCTTTTTTAGCGATAGCCACTTTATTGGCTTCTGCTATTGCTGCAGATTTTTTAGTTGCTTCCGCTGCTTCTTTTTGTTCATCCTTAATCTTACGAAACTTCATGCCAATTTCACCGTTTCGATTAAAGAAATGTAACCGAGTATCAGTAACCTGACGTACACTGCCCATACGTTTTAATGTTCTAAGGTAGCTTCCCTCCCAGCTTCCGACATTAATTGATTTTGCTGTTTTATAAGGAATAAGTACTTTACAGGCTTTTTTTCCCTTAATAATTTTTTTTACATTGAAACCAGTATACCCAACTTGCTTAAAATTAGCGGTATATTGATTACAACCTGCATTGCCTGCTAATGCATAGGTAGTAACACGCATATCTATTTTCAGTGCGGCAGGTACTCTATTACGATAAATGGAATCTAAACGCCATGTTGTCCCAAGCAATGAAGGACCTCCACTGTTCAAAGGGCATTCTGCTGTTGGTGTTGCTGTAATACTTTGAATGGCTGGTGCTACTTTTGATGGAGATGAGGAGGTCGTTTTATCGTTACTCCCTTCAAGACCTTCTATTGCAGTAGATCCACCCGCTGCCATTGCACTACTTATAAAAAAAGCAGTACTTAAAAAAGCAACAGATAGCAAATAAGATCTTCTATAGTTCATAGCAGTATTACTAAGAAATTTAATTGTCATTTTGATACTCTCTGTCCTTGAGTGTTTAATATTAGATGTAGTTAAGAAAAAGTTATACGGGAAGTATAGTACAATTGCTGTTCAAAATTAAACATTGTTGTAAAAAACACAAAAAAAATAAAGAGGGTTTTACAAACGTATTATTTTTACTACATTTATTTTATTTATTTCTTATGTGTGAAAGTATCTAAGACCCAATGAACTGAAGATAATTCATTCAGTTCATAAATATTTTCCTATCATTAAGGCTAAACCAAAGAAATAGATACACCAATAAAAGCTACAGAGAGGGCTTTGTGAGACTTCCTATGACCGAGTTAAACTAGAATTCTATGGCATTTGTTCGATCTCTTCAGATTCCTCATCAGGTATTGGAGGTAACAATGCTTCGCGTGTGACACCCATCATTAGAAGTGAACTACTGGCAACATAAATAGAGGAATAAGTACCAATCACAACGCCAATAATCATTGCTAATGCAAAGCCATGAATAATTTCACCACCAAAGAAAAACAATGCAAACAGTACTAGTAGTGTGGTTAATGAGGTCACAATCGTTCTAGCCAATGTCTGATTAATTGATGTATTAATTGATTCTTCAGTGGTTGCTTTGCGTATTTTTAAGAAATTCTCTCGCACACGATCAAAGACCACAATCGTATCATTCAAAGAGTAACCGATAATAGCCAGTATTGCCGCCAAAATGGTTAGATCAAACTCGATACCAATTACAGAGAAAAATCCCAAGGTGATAACCACATCATGTAATAAAGCAACAACAGAGCCTACTGAAAAACGAAATTCAAAACGCAAAGTAACATAAATAAGAATACCAGCCAGCGCCAACAACATGGCAATGCCTCCTTGGTCTCTTAGTTCGTCACCAATCTGAGGCCCAACAAACTCAACCCGTCGCATTTCGACGCCTGCAGTGTGTTTTTGCAACACTTCCAAGACTTTTTGGCTAATATTATCTTTATTACCACTGTCATTATCAGGTGCAAGACGAATCAGTATATCTTTGTCAGAACCAAAGGATTGAACCGATGCATCGTATCCTGCTTTTTCCAATGTAGCGCGAATCTCATCAACGTTAGCAGTACTAGGATAGCCGACTTCAATAACTGACCCTCCTGTAAAATCAACCCCTAAATCAAGCCCTCGAATAGCTAACGAGGCAAGCGAGATAAGGATTAGTACGGCTGATATGATCACTGCAAAGCGACGATACGCCATAAAGTTATACTGTTTTTTTTGATTTTTTTTCTGTTTATTCATAGTCCACCCCCAATTTGTAGTCGTTTAATACGGCGATTACCGTAAATTAAATTAATCACTGCTCGCGTTCCCATAATAGCGGTAAACATAGAGGAAACAATGCCAATCGCCAAGGTAATTGCGAAGCCTTTAATAGGCCCTGTTCCCATACCATAAAGTACAATGGCAGCAATTAGCGTTGTTATATTGGCATCAGCAATGGTTGAAAAGGCCTTTTCATACCCTGATTGAATCGCGATTTGTGGCGTCACGCCATTTCGCAACTCCTCTTTTATTCGCTCATAAATCAATACATTGGCATCCACCGCCATACCCACCGTCAAGACAATACCCGCAATTCCTGGAAGGGTTAGTGTTGCTTGAAGCATCGATAATACAGCAATAATCAAGACTAAATTAAGCGTTAGCGCTAAATTGGCAACCAATCCAAACACACGATAATAAAAAGCCATAAAGATCAGTACAAAAACAAAGCCAATAATAACCGCATTCCTACCATCAGCAATATTATCAGCACCTAAGCTTGGACCAATAGTACGTTCTTCGACGATATAAACAGGTGCTGCAAGTGCCCCTGCACGTAGCAATATTGCTAAACCATTTGATTCTTTAGTAGAATCTAAACCAGTAATCTGAAAACGCTTACTTAATCGTTCCTGAATACGTGCAACATTGATAACTTCTTGCGTTTTTGTGGTTTTCTTGGAAATGGTTCCATCAGGAAGTTTTTTAAGTTCTGTTTTATGTTCAATAAAAACAACGCCCATTAACTTCTTAACATTTTTGCCTGTTTCTCTACCAAAAATATTAGCCCCTTTACCATCTAAAGTAATCGTAACAGAAGGTCGCTGATTTTCATCAAAACCAGGGTCAGCGCCAGTAATATAGTCACCCGTTAGCATTACTTTTCTTTTTAATAAAATAGGATTGCCATTACGTTCAAGGAATAATTTATCACCAACAGGCGTACGTCTAGATGACTGTGCTAGGTAAGGATCATTTTCCTCATCAACCATACGAAACTCTAAGGTTGCCGTTGCACCCAATATTTTTTTCGCCTCAGCAGGATCTTGAACACCAGGCAACTCAACCACAATGCGCTCTAAGCCCTGTTGTTGAATAATAGGCTCACTCACCCCAAGTTCATTAACACGATTACGCAAGGTTGTAATGTTTTGTTGCAATGCAAAACGCTTGGTATTATTAATATTAACTTCGGTCAAAGTAACCTTTAAAGCAACCCCCTTTTTATTTGGGATCTCTTGGAAATTTAGTAAAGAACTTGTTAGATTATATTCACGCTTCAATGCTTCTAGCGCATTAGCACGTAACGCCTCATCTTTAAATTTCACCGTAAGAGAATCACCATCATGAATAACACCAAGATAGCGAAGGTCTTTATCCCGTAAAAAACTACCCAGCTCAATACGATAACGTTCCATTGACTTATCAATCGCCGTTTTCATATCAACTTCCATCAAGAAATGAACACCACCGCGCAAATCGAGACCAAGATACATCGGCAAAGCATTTAATGATTTCAACCAACTAGGCGTGGTGGGGGCAAGCGTTAAAGCGGTGATATAGTGTTTCCCTAATGCCGCTTTAATCGGATCAACAGAAGCAAATTGATCATCTGTATTAGCAAAACGTACCATCAGCTTTTCTTTATCTGAATCGACTCTTTTTACTGCTATTTTAGCAGCCGTCAATGCGGTTTGGATATTCTCCAACTCTTTGCCATTAAATTTATACCGATCTTCCATGGTAATTTGCAAGGAAGGGTCGGAAGGATAGAGATTGGGAAGTGCGTAAAGCAAACCAATCACTGTAACTGCTATAATTAGCAAGTACTTCCACAAAGGGTATCGATTCATTAATGTTGTCCCGTTTTTATTTTTTATATTTATTATTCAAGCAATTTAAAGAATACTAAATAAATATTTACTTAATATTCTTTACTAAAAGAATCAGTTAAAGGTCTTTTACTGTTCCTTTTGGCATAACCGAGCCAACCGCATGACGTTGAATAGTAATAACCGTGTCAGCTGTTATTTTTAGCTGGATGTAGTTATCATCAATTTTCTGCACCTTACCTAAAATACCACTTGCTGTAGAAATCTCATCACCCTTTCTTAGATCATCAAGTAATGCCTGATGCTCTTTTGCTTTCTTTGACTGCGGGCGAATAATCATAAAATACATGA
>JAGLDT010000113.1 GCA_023145485.1 Cocleimonas sp.
ATAAGCTGTAAAGGATCGCCACCTTCTGCTTGTCCACCTTCTGCCATTGCATCTGAAATGAAAAAATTCACAATTTACTCCAATTATATAAATTTCATCTAAACTCCCGATATAGGAAGCTGTCCTAGCAAGTTTAGATTTAAAAAACGGCATATTATACTATGCCCGATCCCAAGGAAAACTAATTACTTGCTGTATTTCACTCTGCCTCGTCGCACACATTAAAAGGCGATCAAGACCAATAGCAACACCTGATGCCTGTGGCATACCTGCTTCCATGGCTTGTAAAAAATAGCTATCTTTAGGTAGTTCTCGTTGTTGTTGCTGTTTTCTTTGTTCTAATTCTGCTTTTATGACCTGTGCATTTTTACTAGCATCTGTCAGTTCTTGATAACCATTTGCTAACTCAATTGTACCAAAATAAATTTCAAACCGCTCCGCTACGGCCACTTCCCTTTGCGTTGCTTCACGTATATTTGCCAAAGCTGATTGTGTGACAGGATAATCGTATAAAAAAGTCAACTGATCCTTAGCAAAGGAAGGTTCAAGACAGTGAGTTAATAAAACATCCAATAAATCTTGTTTTGACCAACAGGCTTCATCCGCAATTTCTAACTGTGGAATGTTTCTTTTTACACAGTCAATTAATGACGAATAATCTGCTTTATGGGGGTCAATTTGTAATAATTCAATAAAGAGTTGCTGATAGCTGTAGTATTTAGCAGGTTTTTTAAGCTTTAATAGTGATATTAATAAAAACTCCAACTCATCCATCAATTGCTGATAATTAAAGCCAACTCGATAATATTCTAATAAAGTAAACTCAGGGTTATGCCGACTCCCCGCCTCTTCCTCTCGCCAAACTTTACAGATTTGATAAATATCACCACTTCCTGCCGCCAATAGACGTTTCATCGCATATTCTGGCGAAGTGTGTAAAAAACGTTGTCCACTATCTAGCGAAAAAGATTCAATATAAGGGTCAGTATTGGCCGCCTGTGATAAAGCGGGTGTTTCAACTTCAAGAACATTTCGTTGAATAAAAAAATTTCTAATATCGGCTAACATCTTTGCCCGCTGTTTAAGCATGGTTAAGTCAGTCGTTGGTTTCCAGTTATTCATATTATTTTAATAAATTTAAAAAATTATTATATCGCTTCGTCGGTTACGTAAACTCCCCTTACAAACTCTGTTCCATACACTTGGGAAGTTATTAAATTCTCCTGACTAACTATTTGGCACGCGACAAATATTCGCCTGAGCGTGTATCAATTTTTACCATTTCACCTTCTTCTACAAATAAAGGCACTTTAATCGCAGCCCCCGTTTCGACTACTGCAGGCTTCGTTGCGCCCTGTGCTGTATTACCTTGCACACCAGGGTCACATTCTGTAATTTTCAAATCAATAAAGTTAGGTGGCACAATACTCAATGGCGAACCATTCCAGAGTGTTACCTGATACACCTCTTGTCCTTTTAGCCATTTAAGTACATCGGCAACGGCATTACTATCCGCTGTATGTTGCTCATAGGTGGTTGGCTCCATAAAATACCAGAACTCGCCATCGGTATAGAGATATTCCATTTCAATCTCCATAACATCTGCCGCTTCAACCGACTCCCCTGACTTCCATGTTTTCTCAATGACCCGACCTGTTTTTAGATTACGAATTTTTACACGGTTAAATGCCTGCCCCTTGCCGGGTTTTACAATATCATTCTCGACCATGGTATAAGGATCACCATCCAATATAAATTTAAGACCATTTCGAAACTCACTGGTATTATAAGTCGCCATGTAAAACACCCCTCTAAAACAATTAAAAATAGGCGCGTATGATAACTGGTATTGGTATTAAACATAAGTCTTTAAGTCAGCAAAACAATTGGCAACACTTATTAGCACAGGCAATTCGTGACCCTGAAATACTCATGGATTACTTGGAGTTACCTAAAAAGAACCTTGCTGCAAGCTATCAGGCTCACAAAAAACACAAATTATTAGTGCCACTTAGCTATGCTGATAAAATCAAGAAAGGGTGTTGGGATGATCCCTTGCTTAAACAGATACTGCCAATCGAAGATGAAACCTTTGATATTAACGGCTATGTCTCTGATCCTGTCGGTGATTTAGAGGCTTCATTATCACCTGGGGTATTACAAAAATACCAAGGTCGTGCCTTAATCGTCACAACGGGAACCTGTGCGGTACATTGCCGTTATTGTTTTCGACAGGAATTCCCTTATTCTGAATCTAATCCTGCTAAAAATAACTGGCAACAAACGATTGATGTTATTGCCAACGATACTAGCATTCATGAAGTGATTCTCAGTGGGGGTGATCCCTTCATATTATCAGATGAACGTCTTTTTTTATTATGCCAACAATTGGCCATCCTACCCCATATTAAGATACTTCGTTTTCATACCCGTATTCCTATTGTTTTGCCACAACGTATTGATGATAACTTCCTTGCATGGTTTAGTTCATTAGCAATAAAAAAAGTAGTCGTCATCCATGCTAACCATGCCAATGAAATTGATCCCATTGTCGGCGATACACTTTGTACATTAGCCAATGCAGGGAGTGTTTTACTCAACCAGTCCGTATTACTAAAAGGTGTCAATGACAGCGTTGAAGCATTGGAAGATTTAAGCCAACAATTATTCCATTATCAGACACTGCCTTACTACCTTCACCTATTGGATAAAGTATCAGGTACTGCTCATTTTGATATTGAGCAACAACAAGCATTGATTATTATGGCGCAACTAAGAAATAGGCTACCGGGCTATTTAGTACCAAAGCTAGTGCGGGAAATTTCGGGCAAACGGTCTAAAACGCCTATCGTATAAAAAGATCTTAACTGCTAATATTATTAGTATATAAAAATAAACTAAAGAATCTAGAACGTGTCAAAGATAGGCTAACTGAATGCTAACGATGACACCCCATTCCTGTAACTCATTGATATTAGAAAATAATACTACCGCTTATCTAATCTACGATAAAACAGACACAGGAATAACCTAAGTTCTATAAGTATTTACGCATAGACAAACAACAGTGATTTACAAAATTCAATACAAACAATAAAAACCACTATTTATATAAATCTAATAAGCTTATAAATAATTGGTGATGGAGCGAGTGATAATATGAGCAACCTAATGCCATCTGCTAATAAAAATAATAACACCATTCCGCATTCCGCTTCCCAAGCGCGCAACTGGGTTAATGACCTTCCTTTAACGAATATGGGTGAGGTCACAAAACGTCTCTATAAAGCGTTAGTTGCTTTGAATCAACAGCCCCTACCTGCACATATCCGCATTGAAATAGGTGATGTACTCCTCCCTTTTGTAAATCTATCTCTGGATAATTTAGATCGACATTTTTCCAGCCGTTCCTTTCCTCTACTTGATAGAAGCCAAAAAGTGTTTGATTTAAAACAAGCATTGCAACTAGAGTTAGCAGGGCTTTATCAGTTAGCCACCTTAGATATGCTAACAAAAGGCCCTTTAATACAAAAAAAACTACTTATTTCTATCGGACGTTCCATTAAGTATATGAGTGGCACGTTAGTTAATAGCTATAGCATCTACAATAAAA
Organism: Cocleimonas sp.; assembly: GCA_023145485.1. Taxonomy (GTDB): domain Bacteria; phylum Pseudomonadota; class Gammaproteobacteria; order Thiotrichales; family Thiotrichaceae; genus JAGLBW01. Next base: position 3,614 of record JAGLDT010000113.1, read on the forward strand.
ATAAAAAAAATATCTGGCACGATGTTCATCAACTCTATCTCTTTGCCTGTGAAAATAATATTCAATCACAAATTGTTCCCGATAGAAGTGATGCGCAAGCAGAAAAACTATCCATTGAAGAATATTATTTATTTGTCCATTTGATTGCATTATCAAAACCAAATAGTCTACGACAAGGAGAAATAGCCCGTCTCGAAATGTTCTATAAACAAATCATTTCAACCGTAAAAATATTAGAAAATGCTGATAATATCAAAGGAAAATATGCACATATAGCCTTACTGAACACTGATGAACCAGCAGCTCTAATGCCTGTTAGTGATAGTGTTAGCTCCGCAACCAGCCGTATTATAGATACCTCTAATATCATCAATATTCTAAGCGATTTTGTAGCAAAAACTGCTCATACAACACTAGGCTTAAACGATAATTACCCAATGCTAAATCACGGCTTAGCTAAACGATTATATGCTGTCTTAACCACGGCACGCAGTCGTAAACACAAACGTTTCAAACGTGACGATAAAGCAGGCCTAGTGATACGGCTAAAAGATGTTATCGAAATTGTAAGATGCACGCAAACGGATTCAATCGTAATAAAAAATGCAGAAGAAGATGATATCTATGAACAACTCAATTTTGGTGAAGCCATTGCTAGCCCTTGGACAGATTTAGACGTTGAGTCACTCGAAGAAGATCATGACGTTGAAATACAAGTTTGGAAAATCAAGGACAGTAGCAGTAGTGGTTATGGTCTTTGCCAGCATGGAAAAGAGTCCACCTCCGCGCGCATAGGCGAAATAGTTGCCATAAAAGACCCCGCCGATGATTCAGACCAATGGCAAATATTAGTGATTCGCTGGATGGACTATTACCGTGGTAAAAAAGGCCTCTGTTTTGGTGCAGAATTACTCTCACCCAAAGCCATGGCAATTCGTATTGATAGTGTCGAGAATCGTAAATTAACCCAGACACTCCCTGTTGAAGGTCTATTCCTGCCCAGTATCGAAGAAATGAAAGGACGAAAAGCCCCAAATCTTATCTTACCTGGGCACATGTTCAAGGCAGAAGATATTCTAAATCTACAATTTGGCACTCGTGATGAAAAGATTCAAATAACCAAAGTTGATGAATCAATCGGCGTGTTCGCTTCTTGTCACTATAAAATAGTCAAAACCCTACAACCTGACGACAATGAGGACAACTTTGATGAGGTTTGGGATTTTATTTAACCTTCACCACGATAAAATACGATGATGATAAAAAGCTCTCTCTATGCCATTATTTTCTTTCTAGTCTCTGTCACCGTTTTATTTTCAAGCTATCGCACACCTGAATGGTTGATTATCATCATAGCAACCATTTTAGGCTTTGTTTTAGGGCGAGTAAGTGAGCTTCAAAATAATCTCAATGACCTTCGTACTATAATGATGAAGGATTGGGAGCAACGTGAAAAAATAATTTCTACTAAAGATTCAGAAGCAGAAAGGGTAGAGGTAAAGGCAGACCCCTTTAACAGAATAGCAAAAACAGAAGTTCCCCCAGAAAAAATGACTACCAAACAGGATAATAATAAGGCAAGTAGCCAACATGTTACTTCCGCTATTGAACCGAATGCTCTCGCTAAAGGTATTTCACTCCTCAAAGGTTATTTCACAGGTGGCAATTTATTTGTGCGCGTTGGCATTTTAATCTTATTTTTTGGTGTCTCATTCCTCTTAAAATATGTGGCAGATCGCGGGGTATTTCCAATTGAATATCGGTTAATGATCGTTGCGATTAGTGCGGTTGGATTATTGCTCTTTGGCTGGTCATTACGACGTAAAAATAAAACGTATGGGTTATTATTACAAGGTGCAGGTGTTGGCTTTCTCTACCTCGATATCTATGCTGCATTTAGCTTATATCAGCTAATCCCTCTATTACCCGCCTTCGCTTTAATGTTCATTATCAGCATGTTTTCTACAGTATTAGCGGTGTTACAAGACTCTCGATCATTGGCAGTATTTGGTTTCACCGGTGGCTTCCTTGCTCCGATATTAGCCTCTAATGGATCTAATCATTATATTGGACTATTTAGCTATTATCTTATTCTTAATCTTGCCATTGTTAGCATCGCATGGTTCAAAACATGGCGCGCATTGAACCTGCTTGGCTTTTTATTTACCTTTGTCGTTGCTGTGGCATGGGGTTATTCCTCCTATCAAACAGAACATTTTGCGCATGTGGAATTGTTTTTAATTATTTTTTTCCTGCTCTATGTTGTGATTGCAATATTGTTTACTCTGCGCCAACCAGAAAAAAGGCGAGGTTATGTCGATGGTAGCTTATTCTTTGGCGTACCATTAGCAGCATCAGGTTTGCAATATGCCTTGGTAAAAAATATTGAATACGGCATTTCAATTTCTTCTTTTATCATTGGTGCTTTCTATCTTGTATTAGCATGGGCTCTATGGAAAAAAGCAAACCATACCCTGCGCTTATTATCCGAAGCTTTGCTTGCTTTAGGGGTTATATTCACCTCATTAGCAATCCCCTTTTCACTAGCATCAACACATACCGCTGCAACATGGGCATTAGAGGGATTAGGTTTAATTTGGCTAGGCTCACGTCAAAATCGTCTCTCCGTTAGAGTCTTTGGATGGTTACTACAAGCTGGAGCAGGTGTTTTTATTGTATTTGGCTTTGTTGAGCATATTATTGATTTAAATAAGGTTATTCCCTTTATTAATACTCCTTTTCTCAGTGTAATGATAATGGCTGTAGCCGGTATCTTATCCTCTAGATTATTATCAATTGATGTTAAAGGGCATCGACAATGGGAAAAAATTATCAGCTATGCCTTGCTGATCTGGGGATTACTATGGCTCTTTAGTGGGGTCATGATGCAAGTTGATAAATATATTGGCTATCAGTGGTTAATTACAAGTTTTATGCTATTAGCAACCCTTGTTAGTCTGATTTTTATGCTCACCGCATTGCATACCAAACCTCAGTGGCAACAGGCATGGTATGTTTCAATTGCTTTACTACCTGCAATGCTATTTAGTGCATTAATACAATCCGATGGTTTAGGATTAAATATTCATAACGATTATCCGTTCCGTTATGGAGGCTCGGTCGCATGGCCATTAGCTTTTGGCGTATTGTATGTCCTTATATTTCAGTTGGATAAACAGTCGCTCTATACCCGATTTCGTAGCATTATTCATGCACTTACCGCCATATTATTAGTCATTATCATCACATGGCAAGGCGCACATCAACTGCTACTCTTTGTCGCAGAGGAATCAAGCTGGGCATCACTATGGTTTGCCATTCCCGCAACCTTCGTTTTATGGGCTATCATAAAATCAAGCTATTGGCCAATTACTGGCAATCGCAATAGCTATCTACAATATACTGGCACTATTTTAGCTATTTATCTCATTTTATGGGGACTATCCGCCGTCATATCACGCAGTAGTTCAACATTACTGCCTTGGTTGCCACTATTAAACCCATTGGATATAACACTAATGATTGTCTTATTAATGCTATATAAATGGTGGAAATCACTTAATGATAAAGAAAGCATGGTGAATGTTAGTCAATTCCAGCCCAATAAAAGCATCTTCGCTATCAGCATTGCAGGGTTAACCTTTCTTTGGTTGAACTTCACACTATTTCGTATCGCTACTCACTGGTTTGATGTAACTTACACCGTTAGCACCTTGTATGATTCAAATTTAGTACAAACAGCTGTATCTGTTTTATGGGCGCTATCAGGCGTGATACTCACCATTTACGCAAATCGTCAACAAATGCGAACGGTGTGGATCGCTGGAGGGATTTTATTGGGCATAGTAGTGGTGAAATTATTTACTGTGGATTTATCAGCATTGAGCAGTTTAGCAAGAATCATTTCTTTTCTTGTTGTTGGTGGGCTATTAACTAGTATTGGTTATTTTGCACCATTACCTACCTTCCATAGTCCTGAAATTCATCCATCAGAATCTTAGAGACCTCATTGGCTAAGCTACTTGCGCGTTTATTTCCTTGGAGTAGCCTAAAAGCTCGCGGGGCAGGATTAAACTAAGGAAGTTCCTAATACAGGCTCTAACAATGAAAAATTGGCTATATGTACTCAGTATTGATATTTTAAACATCACTTTAAATCTTTATAAAATAATGATCCCTATTATTATTTCAGTGAAGATACTTGAGGAGCTTGGTGGTATAAAATACATCGCTTATGCACTCTCACCCCTAATGCAATTTGTTGGTTTACCAGACTCAATGGGGCTAGTATGGGCAACGACCTTAATCACTAATATCTATGGTGGTATGATTGTATTTATCTCAATCGCAGCACAAGAACCGCTGACAATAGCACAAGTAACGGTATTGAGTGGCATGATGCTACTGGCTCATAACTTACCTGTAGAAGTTCGAATTGCTCAAAAAACAGGTGTTAGGGTCGGCTTTAATTTATTATTGCGAATTGGTGGCGCATTGCTATTTGGCTTTTTGCTACACAGCATTTATAACGCAGGCGGTTGGTTACAAGAAACTAATGTCCTTTTATGGAAACCTGCAATAATTGCTGATAATAGCTTGTCGGCATGGATTTGGTTGCAATTACAAACCTTACTACAGGTCTTTATCATCATTGCTATCTTAGTCACCTTCTTGAAATTACTTAAATCCACAGGCTTTGAACGTATTTTAATATTTCTTCTCAACCCCATACTACGTCTATTAGGTCTAGGAGAAAAAACAGCCAGCATTACTATTATTGGCATGAATCTAGGCTTAACCTATGGGGGTGGGTTGTTAATTGCCGAGGCAAAGAAAGGAGAATTAAGTCAGCGTGAGATTTTTGGAGCAATCTCCCTAATCGCAATCTGTCATGCTCTCATTGAAGACACTTTATTAGTCATGCTATTAGGTGCTGATATTTCAGGTGCTCTGTATCTGCGTTTAGTGTTTGCCTTTATTGTTATTGGTATCGGAATACGACTTATCCTCAAACTAAATGATGCGCTCTTTTATCGCTATTTAGGCATTAAATCACCCAAAAATTGATGAAATAGTGAAAATATCACAGTTTTTGCTTAGGTTAAGACCTAAAATAGCAACCTAATTTATAAAAATAATCCACAATACCACCTTTACGCTATCAATCATCTTTAGGAAAGGCGCTGACTAAGGCTCGCCTTATCTAAACAAAGAGGAGAAAATTATGTACATATTAAACGTACCATTAGAAGCTCAACAAAAAAAATATACCTGCTGGCATGCATCAGCTCTTATGATTTGGCGCTATTCTCAAGGAAGAACGGGGCGTGCAGGGCCTATGCACAGTCTGGGTGAAAAATGGAAAAATAATAAAGCAATCTATCCTTCTGAGTTTATTCGTCTAGCAAAAAATGTGGGGTTACTGCCACTCGCAAATACAACCAATGTCTCTCTTCCTGAATCCACATTAGAAGGGTTTTTAAAAGACCATGGCCCAATATGGTGTGCAGGGTACTGGTATGGTAAGCCACATATCGTCGTTCTCACAGGTGTTGCAAATAATATGGTCTTTATCAATGATCCTAATAAGGGCGTTGCTAAATTGGGTTCACTTTTATGGTTTAATAATAAGTTAGCCTCTCAGTACGCGGGTTGTATGATGGTTAAGAACTCAGCTCGTTATTAGCAAATATAAAAGGGTATGAAGAAAAAACACACATGTTTTTCAAAAGAATCATTATTTTTTATGCTCTTCATCGTGATAATAAATCAACTTCTACTCAAATATGACAGATTCAATATAAAGTAAGTGAAAAAAACTATTTACTGTTTATTTTCTGATAGATAGGCAATTCGTACTGATTGTTTTATAAGCTTTTATCTCTTCCTTCTTAGCAGTATAGTAAGCACTCCCCGTAGCTTTTCTTATTATTTATATTATGTCGATTAAATTACTGTGTACCCTTATTATTTTTAGTCTGGTTTTAACCTCTGCCCCTTCTTTTGCCAGAAAGCCGACCTTGTCCTCACTCAATTACGCTATTAGTGGTCTCAAAAGAAAGAATAATATTCTGGAAAAAAGGTTAAAAACACAAAGAGGTCGCCAAGAAAAGCAGGATTTGAATTTTCAAGATATTTTGAAACAACAAATACAGCAAAATGAGCAAACAAAACAACAATTCCAACAAGATTTAGACAATCTAAAACAACAATTGCAAACTCAGAACAATAAAAAATTAGCAGATGATAATCTGCTCTATTTATTAGCTGCATTAAGCACTTTAGCGCTTGGTTTATCTGTTTTTTCACTACTATTAGTACGACGTAAACCAGAACCTGAAACATTAGAGTTAACCCCACGTATTGAACAAACTGAAGTTGATATTATTAAACTATCAGGACAATCAGCTCAACACAGCCATGAGGTTGCCTCATTAAAAGCCACACATGGCGAATTATTCAAAGGCTTTAGTCATAAATTAAATAAGCTAGATAATGAGCGTAAACAAAGTTATGAACGTAGGCAGTCGGTTGAGAAAGAATTAGGATTATTATTACAACAGCCCGTCGCCTATGAAGCAACAGAGGCAGATCGCCTAGTCCTTAGTACTATGCTGGAAGAAGAGAATCTTAATTTTGAAGAAACGTTAAAGGCAAAATCATTAGTTGCTGAATATCAAGGTCAATGGCGACTCGCAATTGTTTATTGGGAGACATTACTCGCAGAAAATGAAAATAACACACTGGCTTTATTACATGTTGGCTATAGTAACTACAAACTAGCAGAGAATCATCGAGATGATGATTATTACCTCACTAATGCGACCAATACCTACAGTAAAATCATGCAACTAGCCCCTGAGTATTTTGAAGATATTAATGCCTATGATGACGATGAAAATATGGGCGCAAGCGAATTAGTCAATGATCCTGATAAAGTGATTATTTATCAGCAAATTGAGCAATTGATTATGAAAGCAGATGAACTAAAAAATTATTACTCTATTTATAATCTTGCTTGTCAGTATGCTAAAGAGGGCAAAATGGAAGAGGCAAAAGATTGGCTAGAGCAAATAGCGCTAGAGTCCAATACACTGCACTGTAAACACTTACGTGACGATAAGGATTTAAAATCGATTCGAGACCTACCTTGGTTTCAGCGACTAATGACAGAATCATGCGAAGAGAGCTTCAAAAAGAAGACTAAACACCAAGATTAGATTTTTGCTTGTTTCATACTATTGGGAAATGAAAGATGCCTAACAAAGGTTTGTAAATAAGCAAATCACACTGATAATTGTTGAGGGCATAGGCTTGCAAAGGCACTCTCCCCTTTTTTCATGATATGCTCCCTCCTCCTAAAAAAAATAAAAGAAGGTACTTGAACCATGAAATATAGACTCGCAATTATTCTCCTCGTGCTACTTTCAGCGTGTAAAGTAGATGAAGAGCTAGGACTTACAGAAGAAACGCGAATAGCAATACAAAATGAAAACCCTGATGACTGTCCAAATTGGAAGTCTAATGAAATGGTTACGATTACCGAAAATACAACGCTACCAAGTGGCTGTCGTTATGATCGAGTAAGGTTTGAAATTACCCGTTCTGATGTTGTATTTGACTGTAATAATGCAATTCTTAATGGCTTGGGTAAAACAAAACGTAATACTTTTTTTCTTGCTTACAAACAAGAGGAAGCCCCCTTGCTAGCGGCCTTTTTTATTCGTGGATCAGAAGATGATTTTATTGAAAATGTGACCATAAAAAACTGTAATATTAGTTACTATATAAATGGCGTTAATGTCAATTTTGGTCTTAAGGAATCAACCCATCACAATTTAAAAAATAATATCAATGTTGCTGCACTAGAAGATCATTTAAGAACCCTTTCACCACACAATATTCAGTTAGAAAATATGAACATTACCGCCAACCATAAAACAGCTATTTATATACAGCGTTATATTACTGATTTTAAACTAAAGGATAGCACGATCAAAGCAAATGATATTGGTATTTATTTAGAGTCTGGTACAAAAAATAATCTTATTAGCAATACCACTTTTAGTAAAAATGGTGAAACGACTTATGATCTTGCTAGTAGAAAGCGTAAACTTCGGATTAAAAAGCGAGAGGCAATAGCAATAGATTCTTCTGCTTATAATACCATTATAGGTAATACCTTTATTAATAATGCAGGTGGCGCTATTTTCCTTTATAAAAACTGCTACGAGAACTATAAGGACGAAAGCTCTTTACCGCGCATTCAACACAGTAGTTTTAATATTATTGAAAACAATACCTTTTCGGATGAACGCAAAGGGGTATGGATTGCCTCAAGACAAAGTAGAGAAATGGAAAACTTTAACTGTGGTGACCCTTTAGTCATTGTCGGTGAGGACAATGATGATAAATACTATGAAGATTTTTCTCGAAACAATCAGATAGTCAGCAATGTCTTTAACGGTGTTGAAAAGTCAATTATAGTAGAGGATGATAATAATATTATTTCAAATAATACTTTTACAGGTGAATCAAGAGTTGATTTAATCATTGGCACAGAAATAAGAAGCACTTACTTAAACCATCCTGTTAAAAATACAGTTGTAGAAAACAATACATTTAACAGTACTGCGACAACATCTCATGTAAGAATTTTACATGGATCAACAGGAAGTGTTTTTAACAAAAATAGCCCCGCCATTTCTATTGAAGAAAGCACTGAAAAATAATTACTATTACAGGTAAAATTAAAAATACTGATCTATAACTCATCTCCTTACACACAAGTC
>JAGLDT010000114.1 GCA_023145485.1 Cocleimonas sp.
GTTGTTGCTTCACCATCATGTACTTCGCCTATTTTATGGATTTTACCAGTAAGGCTTAAAATACGTTCTGTAGTGGTTGTTTTACCAGCATCAACGTGCGCGAAAATACCGATATTTCGGTAAAGGGTTAAATCAGTCATACTAAAAGTTCTCAAAAGACCGTGTTTTCTACCCAGACTCTGCAACGACTTGCGTACACAGGTGCAAAATTTAGGTTCAGTTATTAAAAGAACACCGTTATGATGTTCTGGCTAAAGGAGTTTGCCATTTTTCTTGCTTTACACATTAACTAAACAAACTAGCAACGCAAAGCGCTACAGCAATTATAGCCGAGGGATTATATGGAAAGATCAGATACTTTTCATGTTTAAATGCCACAAAAAGCAAAAAAGACGAAAAAGTGACAAACTTTAACGTCTTTACATTATTTTTAAGTCTATATTTTCAGCTATTGAATTTTCGTTCCTCATATCGATTCAACGACGTTTCAAAGAAAAAGTGCCTTATCTACCTTGTGATTTCGTTGTCATTTGCTCAGAAAGCTTCCAACCATAAGCGCAATCAACCTCTATACGTGCTCTTATTAAACCATTCATGCCTTCTGCCATAATAATCGAAAGAGGGGTTTTGCTCTGAAAACGACGACAGGGTTTGTGTAACCACTCCGAACGTATATGCACATTCATTGGATAAGCCGTACGTAATGCCTCAACAATCCCGGCTATATGCTCAATACGTTCCATCGTCTCTTTATCCTGTGACAAAGTTTTGCTACCAGAACGAAAAAACTGCAAATGTCGAGTACGTGTTGTAGTATCAATCGCTAAAATATTAATAATTTCTTCACTACTTAACTTCCATGCATCAAGATAGCGCATCACTGTTTTAGTGATGGACACCATTTCTTCATTATTAAATTTTTTATCACTCATAACCAAGTCAACTCACTATTTTTTAGTCATTATACTTTTAATGGAAACCACATTTTTCGCATTGGGTTCGTCAATAAAGTGTGGTCGATCTTGAATGTCAACTCCAGCCTCTTTCGCAATCTCACGTTCACGCGCAGAAATTAGATTAAAACACATTTTAATATCTTCAATCGTTTCATCCTTTAAGGGTGATTGTAGATTCCTATTAGCAGGCGTTACATCCTTAACAATATTAGCCAATGTTTTACGCATTGCAATTAAAATACGTTTTTCCACCGTGAATTGAGTTGACTCTTGAGACATAAATAGCTCCTGCCTTATCTTAAAATACATTACGTTATTCTGACTAAATCCATCCAGCCTTAATATTTAATGAAAACCTATAGCAGAGCAATATACTAGGTTTATAAGAGGACAGATATATCCCATCCTCTATATGGGAATTAAACGAGCAAGATGCCCGTTATTTCATGAGCATGCTTTAAAAAGATAGGTTTCTTACCCTTCTTTTTTGTGGTATTGGCTTTTTGCTGGACGCCTGTTCGACATGATTTCCTCAGCCCTAAATTTACTGTGGATTCTCAAAAAAGACATAAGGTGTAGAGTAATCACTGAATTCAAAATAAACCTTCTTTTCACCTTTATCGACAACCCCATTAAGATTTGCATCTAAAATTCCATAACCATAACGATAAGGACGATCTCTATCACTGTTTGTTCCTACAGCCGTTGATAGTTTGTCTATTTTTAAAAAACGTTTGACCAACTTGTTACCTGCGTATATTTCTAAGATTCCATCCGTACCTGTCCAATTATTGATTGCACGCCCCAGTTTGTTTTGTGTTTCTTGTGTACAGGCTGTCGAAAAAGTTGCAATCGCTACTATTAAAAATAAAGTCCGAATTTTCATGTATTTTCCTTTGGTATAGTTTTTTCAGATAAAAAATTTTGTGAATATATAGTTAAACGGGAAAGACGCCCGTTGAAATATAACGGTCTCCACGATCAGGAATAATACTCACAATCGTTGCATTTTCTACCGTTTTAGATAATCGAAGCATTGCTGCTACAGCGCCTCCTGCTGATACGCCACAAAAGACACCCTCCTCTGTTGCTAAAAGACGCATTGTCTCTTCTGCTTCTTTTTGGGTCATATCAATGGTCTGATCAACTTTTGCCTGAGCAAAAATAGCAGGCACATAATCTGCACTCCAACGGCGTATCCCTGGAATCTGCTCATTATCTGTTAATGGCTCTACGCCAACAATCTGCACATCGGGATTCTGTTGTTTTAAATAGATACTAACACCTGTAATGGTTCCTGTGGTGCCCATTGCACTAACAAAATGGCTGATTTTACCGTTGGTATCACGCCAAATTTCAGGTCCTGTGCTGTCAATATGTGCTTGGTAATTATCTGGGTTTGAAAACTGATCAAATAAATGCCCTTTCCCATCGGCTTGCATCTGTTCGGCTATATCACGCGCTCCTTCCATACCACCTTGTTCTTTTGAGACTAACATTAGCTCCGCGCCATAAGCTTTCATTGATGCGCAACGTTCTTCGCTCATGGTATCAGGCATGACTAATAGCATTTTATAACCACGAATTGCAGCCGACATTGCCAATGCAATACCTGTATTACCACTGGTTGCCTCAATTAAAGTATCACCTGGTTTAATCTCACCCCGCTGTTCTGCAAGATTAATCATACTCAATGCAGCGCGGTCTTTTACTGACCCAGCTGGATTATCGCCCTCAAGTTTTATTAAGAGTGTATTGCTAGTTTCACCGCCTAATCGTTGTAAACGTACTAACGGTGTATTGCCAATTAAGGCCTCAATTGTTTGATACTCTGACATTTATTCTTCCCCTTCTAAAACCACGTAAGCAATGGCATAGCGTTGCTCATCGGCTAGTGTTAAATAACTACTAACCACACCCATACTCTCTGCAATTGCTTTAGTGTGTTGATGTAACTCTAATAAGGGTCGCCCCATTGCGTCATTACTGACTTCGATTTCTTGAAAGCTAACACCCTTAGCAATGCCTGTACCTAATGCTTTAGATAACGCTTCTTTAGCGGCAAAACGCTTGGCTAGGTAAGCGCAAGGCTGGGTATGATTAGCAAATATTTTTTGCTCATTAGGATGCAGAACACGACGTGTAAATGCCTGAGGGTGACGTGCTAAGGCGCGCTCTATACGCTCTATGCTAACAATATCAGTTCCTATCCCTTTAATCATATGCGTGCTTTTCGTAATAGTTCAAGCATCTCAACTGTTGCTTCTTTAATACCAACAAATACCGCACGAGAAACCATTGAGTGTCCAATATTTAACTCTCGTATTTGTGGAATAGCTGCAATGATTTGTGTATTTTCATAATCGAGTCCATGACCTGCATTAACCTGAATACCCAACTCATCAGCCACTTCCGATGCTTTAAGAATACGGTCAAACTCCCGTTTTTTATCATCTCCTATTGCATTTGCATAGGTTCCTGTATGCAACTCGATGACAGGTGCTCCAATGTCAGGAACCCGTTTAATTTGTTCAATATCAGGCTCTATAAACAAAGAAACACGAATGCCTGCTTGCTTTAAAGTCTGCGTAGATTTTTTGACTCGATCAAATAAGCCAATAATATCCAAACCACCTTCGGTTGTTAATTCTTCACGCTTTTCAGGAACAACGCAAGCGTCACTTGGGGATACATCACAAGCAATGGCAACCATTTCATCCGTTGCAGCTAGTTCTAAATTTAAGCGTCGCTGGCAGTGTTGACGAATAGCATAGACATCAGCATCTTGAATGTGACGGCGATCTTCACGTAGATGAATAGTAATCGCTTGTGCGCCTGCTTCCTCTACCAGCCTCATTGCTTGCAATAAATCTGGATAAATTGTACCGCGTGCTTGGCGAAGCGTGGCGATATGATCGATATTGACACCAAGTTCTAGGGTCATGAAGGGAGTCCTATATTTTTTATAAAATTACTGGCAATAAAATCCCTCTATCTTTAGCGGAGGGATTGAATTTCCACGCTTAAGTTTTTAATAATCAACTTTACGTCGCTGTATTTTGGTTTGTCCTCGTTGTGTCTTTTTATCCATGCGTCGTCTTTGAGAACCTTTAGTTGCTTTTGTTGGGCAACGTTTTTTCGTATGAGCAGTAGCTTCTTCGATTAATTCTTTTAGACGTTCTAAAGCGGCTTCTTTATTTCTTTCCTGAGTACGAAATTGCTGTGATTTAATGATAATAACACCCTCTTTAGTAATCCTCTGGTCAGATAGTTTAAGCAAGCACTGTTTATAAAAGGGGGGAAGTGTTGAGTGCTTAATATCAAAACGAAGATGAATTGCAGTTGCGACTTTATTCACATTTTGTCCACCAGCACCTTGAGAACGGATTGCTTTTATAGCAATTTCCCAGTCAGCAAGTTTGACATTATTAGATAGTGTTAGCATAGGGCGATTGTAGCAGAACAATAATATTAAGAAATGAAAATTCCTAACCGTCAAGAAATTCTCAATTTAACTCAAAGCACCAGAAATTCAATTTTTATGAAGAGGGTTCAGATAGCGATTAAATTTTTTATTGCGAACAAAGCAACTGAGTCGTTTTATATGGATATTTTCCAAGCTTTGAGGATCTGTTGGTTTCAATCAACATGCCAGTGTATTGGCATGAGGCAGTGTTTCCAACTCTGGATATAAATGGTATAACGTGGCTAAAAAAGCGGGACTACTTATTTCTCTATTCGCTTAACGGCGAGAACCTATTTGATAGGCAAACAGAGGGGTGCTGATTAAGAACAATGTA
>JAGLDT010000115.1 GCA_023145485.1 Cocleimonas sp.
ATATCAATAAGATAGAAAGTACATTGCTAGGAATCAGCACCCAAACAGAGCATCCTAGACAAAAGCAGAACCGCTTGTTTATATTTGTTGGGAATGGCTTACGAAGCAGTTTTTTGGTGGGCTTCAGGATTGGAAGCGGGTTACCCTTCATTATTTTCTTCAAGTCTAAGGGCAAGTAATATCTACCGTAGTTTCTAGGTAGCCTCTATTTTCTAAAAAACTCAATGAAATTTTATTACTACTTATACTTTGATAGGAATTTACTCCGCCCATTACTTTAATTGAAGCGGGATTCATGCATTTTGTTGTCACCTCAACCTTTCCTTCGCCTGTGAAGCGAAATTTTATATCCTCTCCATTCCCTGACAATGAGACAAGTTTACTACGACTAGGTAGCTGTGTAATATGTGTTACTGATCTAGGTACACCAAGATGAATAGTATAAACACCGCCATCCTGATCTAAAAACACGGTGTCTCGATTATAAGCATACCATTGATCAATAGCGCTTATTGTCTTTGAGTTATTGATTTTCAAGCCAAACTGCCCTGCCCTAGTAGATTTTACTTTGGCGGTAATAATATTGTTTTCGATTGAAATATCCACTGCTGATTGTTTAAATGCTTTGATACGCTCTGCAAAATTCTTTCCAGTGATAAACTCGCTACCATAGTTTTTGGCTTTAGAAAGCAAACTATCAAACATATCCAAACTGTAACCGACGTTAAAATTATCAAAGGGACCATAATCATGCCAAGGCCAATGCATAATGGGCTGAGAAGCGTGTTTGGCTAGGGCATCAAATTCATTACTCCAGATTTGTTTAGCTTCTGTGGCAGAGTGCTTTTGCCATTGAATAAGAGTGAAGTCAAAGGACATATTGGGACTAAGATAAATCTTACTTGAATCTGCATTGATAAATCCAAAGGCATTGGGAAACCCTGCACCCACAGCTGAATATCCCCCTGTTAGGTACTCAGCTGTATGTGGTAATATTTTTAATGACGTTGCAAGGTTTTCAGGCATTCCTGGGACCGCTGTACCAATATCGCTTAACGCCATTTCTGTCTCAATAATAGTTCGAGAATCTGAAAACTGATATTTGATTTGACTTGTATTTAATTTATTCGTATCTGCTGGATGGCTATAGGAGTGATTTCCTATCTCATTCCCTAGCGCGATATATTGTTGATACAATGGAGCGGAGATTCCCCAGTCGGTAAACTCATCATCCGCTGGTTTATCACCTACATTAATATAATAAGAGCTAACAAAACCATACTGGTCTTTCCAGATTTTCAACTGATTTAATAAGGGTACTTCAACCGTACTTACCTCACTAGCGAACATACTTTGATCCATGTCGTTACGAGATACAAACAATGCCTTATCACGCCCTAAATGTAAGGTGGCAGGTGCTTTACCTCCCCAAACACTCCATTGCAAAACAGGCCATAACAGATTGCCATCTGCTATGGCTTGTACTGTTGCAAAGTGTGCATGTCGCCCTTTATTAGTAATAACAATTAATTCATTTTCTATCTGACTATTATTTATTTGCTGAGTCGCTATCACACGATTAGCGTAAGCGCCTGTGGGAATAAAATAATCGGTATAATCTTCTGTATAGTTTAAGACTGTTTCATTGTTAACGTATTCATTCGCTAATGCTGGATGAGTTTCATCAGATATTTTAATTTGAATACTAACAGGACCTGCGCCATCAACACGAGAAAGGCCTAGTAGATCTTTCATATGAACGTAAGCATCTCCTGAAATACTCTGCCCTGTTTCTGTACTGGTTAGGAAATTTCCTGCTGTCACAATGCCAACATTATGCTGTTCAATAGCAATCTTTAAATTTTCAGCAATTTTATTTATTTGATCGTTTTTTACATAGGAAAACAGGGGGAATAACAGTGTTTTATATTCCTTAATCTTATTAAGATCCAATAAATCATCTTCATTGAGTAAATCATAAGGCAAGCCTGCCATCATTGCTTGAGTTTGCACGCTCATAAAAAGTTGTGCATAGCTTTTAGGCGTCCAAAAGTTTTTCTCCGTTGTTTTGGAATAAACAATGGCTAACTTAGGCTTTAGATTTACAGGAGCGGATGGAGTCGTTACAAACGCACCATCATTATCTTCACTATTGTTATTGCCTGTTTTAGAACCACAGGCCGACATTGTTATCATTAGGAGGATAGCAATAATGGTAAGTGGTGTATTCATTCAAAAACTCCTGTTCATTAGATGGCACTCAATAGTGTGCCAAAAAAATCATCAGCCTGACAAGACAGCCTGTCTGAAGGAGTATATTTTCAGATCAAAAGGTGATTTTTTTTAAAAATCAGAAACAACAAATGAAACTCCCACACGGCTACCATCCCAACCCACATTTTCGCGATTTGATTCAAGATAGCTTGCATACGGTTTTATATGGATATTTTTGCTTAATGCATAATCTGCTCCCACAGTAACGGAACGACCTGATGCCCAGTCAAAGCCATCTTCTTTAGTGCGATTAACACTACCATTGACATTCACACTTAGCTTATCATTCACCTTAAAGTTACCACTAGCAATCAATGCGTAGGCTTCATAGTCTTGAGGAGACCAGTAATTAGATTTAGTTTCATCGTAGGATAAAGACTGTGCCTCTACACCTACCCACACCCACGGAGTACCTGTAGAAATACCGTATAATAATGCGCCTCTGTGTTGCTTCGAGCGATTACCATCACTTAATTCTCGATACTGAGAGCTACCCTCCGCAATAATTCTTTCTGCAGCTCGCCAACTTCCTGCTATCCTTGTTGTCTTTCCTGATACCAGTTTATTGTTATCATCTTCAATAATTGCTTCTTTAAACAAAAGGTCTTCGCCATGCTCTAAACCAAGCGATACTTTATTATTAGGTTTTAGCGTTACTTTGCCTTTATATTTACCTCGTTGGGAATAACTACGTGTACGCTGATTTTCCATATAAACAGCACCCACACTTAGCTCGGTGGTAATATAATCATTAAATTCCTTGGTAATTGTGCCAACAATATCAGCACCATGATGGGTATCTTTACCTGTTTCTCCACTAACATCGTAATCATGGGCTTCAAGCTTCCAATTTGGCTTATTTTTATTTTTGTAATGACGTTGATATTGTACCGACCTATCCTCAATACGAATGCCTCCGCTATCACTATAAACAGATGCTTGCGCGGTAAAATCATTGATAATATCATCAACAGAATCAGCCTGTGCTGTGATAGGCGCGGCAACCCCTATCATCAAACAACTAACTAGTGCTTTATTGCTGGGTATAAACGTATTATTAATTGCATCCATTTGAAGATTCCTTTGATTCGCATGACATATAAAAATATTATCAAAAGATATGTTGAAATGATGCAAAGTCTATCTTAGCTGCGGGGTGGTTTATCAGCTATTACGCCTTTAGTCAGTGATAGGTGGCTAATATCGTTGATGGCTTGGGTAAAGATCGACAGAGGCTAAAGGATAAAGGAAATTTCAATCAAAGCAGTAAAAAAGCCCCCTATAGGAAAACCTATAAAGGGCTTTGAATGAAGTCGACAATTAACGCTTATAATGTATCCATAAGATCAATCATAAATTCAGTATCCTCTTGGGTTTGTGTTTCCCAACCACGTAACCCCATTGTTTTAAGGACATCCGCACCTTTAGGATTATCTTGCATATTGACTAGTAAGGACTCTAGTTGCTGATGATGCTGCTGAAGCTTAGGCCCTGCTAATAAAATATGGCGAATAACAAAGATTTCACTCGCAATTAACACGCGTAATTCGTCCCGAATAAGAGCTGATAAATCATAATAAGCCTCTTTTAAAAAGAAGCCAATATCCGCCTTTTGCTGTAAAAGCTGCTTCGCAACTAATACGTAACTATCCTTTTCCTGAATATTCGTATTGTCAGCATTCAAATCAGCGGGTTCTAACATCATCATCCCCATTAAGTGCACATCAGGATCATCGGTAGTAACAATGCTCAAATCAGTCTGTAAATTTTCAATAGCATCAATCGGGTAATTATTATTGCAAACAATAACCGCCTCGTCCGCTTTGTTTAGTGGAGCTGCTAATGCAACAAAGCCTTTTTCGCGTACTAACATTGCAGCGTCATAAGGATTTGCATAGATGAGATCAATTTCATCCGCAGCAATTGCTTCTCGTTGTTTGATAAAACTATTGTACAGTTCAACATGAAAAGCTAACTCTGTTTGTCTCTGTAACCATGTATTAAAAACATACCAACCAGCAATATGCTTAGGGGTAAAATCGGGGCTAACACTTAAAACGAAAGGCATAATGATTATCCTTCTTCAGCAAGCATTTCAGCATAAAGCGAAATACATTGATTAATTTTTTTTCGGGAGGGTTTACGTCGCACAGAAGTGTAACCAACAATATTGCCATTACGAACATTAGGAATAACAACCGCATGAACCCAGTAGTAGGAACCATCTTTACGCAGATTTTTTACATAACCATCCCATTTTCCGCCCTCCTTAACTGTACTCCATAAACCTTTAAAGGCGGCTGCAGGCATATCAGGATGGCGCAATATATAGTGATTTTTACCAATCAACTCTTCCTCTGTGTAACCCGACATATCAATAAATGATTGATTGCAATGCGTTAGTATACCCATTGTGTCAGTTCGAGATACAATTAAGCGACCATCAGGAAAAGGCTCTTCTTGGTCTATAATATTGATGACTCTGTCAGTGCCATCATAATAATGCAGTTTCATATCAATATTTCTCTCTAAATAAGTTATTAGCTGAAAATCGATGGTTTCCATTAGTTTCGCAGGAAAAACTATCGATTCAAGCTTTGCAATGTTATAAAAGTAACACTATAAAAAGAATTGTTCAAAAAGTGTTGATGTAAGGTCATTATTCGCATACCAAATAGATAATAATAACCGCCTATAAAATTTAAACTTATCATTCACACCGATTGACTTTGTATTTTTCAACAGTGACAATCAAATATTCCGCCCTCTCTTTCAAATAAAAAACTAATAATGCTTATAGAATAATTTTATTAGTGGTATTGGCGCAAAGAGTGAGCTATATTAGCCAATAATTAATTTCTAACATTGTAATTATTATGAACATACTCAAATTCGTCATCCCCTCTTTTATCGTTTTTCTTTCAGTATTGCTACCAATGGAAGCATTTGCTTCTGAAGGATCATCCCCTCTTGATTTAACCACAACTTCTTACGGCATCTGGGCTGTTATTATCTTTGTTGCCGCCTACGCGCTAGTGATTGGGGAAGAAGCGTTGCATTTACGAAAATCCAAACCCATGATAGTGGGGGCTGGGCTTATCTGGATTTTAGTCGCACTAGCCTATATCTCCGTAGGACAGTCTGATTTAGTGCATGACTTTCTAAACCATAATTTACTTGAATTTGTAGCATTATTCTTATTTTTGCTAGCTGCAATGACCTTCATTAATACCATGGAAGAACGTAATGTCTTTGCTGCATTGCGTGGTTGGCTTGTTTCCAAAGGCTTTTCACTGTATAAAATCTTTTGGATTACAGGTGTCCTGTCATTCTTGATCTCACCTGTTGCTGATAATTTAACAACAGCCCTACTAATGGCCGCCGTTGTTATTGCCGTAGCAGGTGGAAAAAGCGCCATTGCTAAAGACCCTGAAAAAACCAAATTTGTTGCATTGGCCTGTATTAATATCGTCGTTGCCGCTAATGCAGGAGGAGCATTCAGTCCCTTTGGTGATATTACAACCTTAATGGTTTGGCAAAAAGGCATTCTTGA
>JAGLDT010000116.1 GCA_023145485.1 Cocleimonas sp.
TTTTTTTCTAGCTAAATTTCACTTTTTCGCTTTCTGAAAAGTGAAAATCAACAACTTACGCGTGTTAAAAATCAATCTGACTGTTTTTACACCAGCGCAACCTATTGATTTTAAACGTGCCTGTGGATTATGAGAAGTTACCTGAAAAACGGCTAAAGCCTTGTTACCAAATGGGAATTTGGTAACAAGATATAGATTTGGTAACAAGATATGAGATAAACCTACGTTACTAAATGGGAATTTGCTAACGAGATATATTATGAAGGATGTTAAAACTTCCTATATAATACGCGATTTTATTGATTTTGGAGAGAGGGTGATGTCTCAGCCTGTTGTTGGTGTGGTAATGGGGAGTAACAGTGATTGGCATGTGATGTCAAAGGCGGTTGAGCAGTTGGAGTATTTTGCTATTCCGCATGAGTACCGTGTTGTTTCTGCACATCGTACCCCTGATTTATTATTTGAATACGCAAGTACTGCTAAAGAACGGGGATTGCAGACGATTATAGCGGGTGCGGGTGGTGCTGCGCATTTGCCAGGTATGTTGGCGGCAAAGACAACGGTTCCAATATTGGGTGTACCTGTGGGCACGCGTTATTTGAAAGGTGTGGATTCACTCTATTCTATTGTGCAAATGCCAATGGGAATTCCTGTTGCTACCTTTGCGATTGGTGAGGCTGGTGCGGGGAATGCGGCTTTATTTGCGATTTCTCTTTTGGCAAATAATGATAGTGAGCTAGCAAAAAAGCTTGAGAAATTTCGTGATACGCAACGCCAAGTTGCGATGAATATGCCCCTTCCTCCTGAGTAATACGGCGTTATGTCTATGATTTTACCTAATTCAACGATTGGCATGTTAGGCGGTGGTCAACTGGGGCGTATGTTTGTTAGTGCGGCCCATGATTTGGGCTATCGTGTAATAGTGTTAGAGCCAGACCCTTATAGTCCAGCAGGTTTAATTGCGAATGAGCATCTGGTTGCTGCTTATGATGATGTCGATGCAATAATACAGTTGGCGCAAGGCTGTGATGTTATTACCACTGAGTTTGAAAATATTCCCGCCCATGTTTTAGACACATTATCAGCGAGCTGTGCTGTTCATCCGAAGGCTTCTGCGGTTGAAAAAGCACAAAACCGCATTGTGGAAAAGGCATTTATTCGTTCCTGTGGTTTATTGCCTGTGCCGTATGGTTCCATTACAACCTATTCAGAAATAGCCCCTGCGATTGATAAAATCGAATTTCCAGCAATTATGAAAACAGCCCGCTTTGGCTATGATGGCAAGGGGCAGTGTCGTGTGGATTCTCTTGATGAGGTAAAACAGGCCTATCGTGATTTTGAGCAACAGCATTGTGTGCTGGAGCAGATGATTGATTTAAAATGTGAAATTTCTGTGGTGTTAGCACGTAATGAAGCAGGGGAGAGTTGTTACTTTCCTGTCGCTGAAAATATTCATATCGATGGTATTTTGCATCAAAGTGTTGTGCCTGCTCGCGTTGATGATGATATTGCTCAGTCAGCTCAGGTTGCGGCAAAGCGTATTGCGGATAAATTGGATTATGTTGGGGTGCTGGCGGTTGAATTTTTTATTACTCAGAAGGGTGAGTTATTAATTAATGAAATAGCACCTCGCACCCATAATAGCGGGCACTATACAATGGATGCCTGTATCACTTCTCAGTTTGAACAACAGGTTCGTGCTATTTGTGGTTTGCCTTTTGCGGATACGAGCCTATTAAGCCCTGTTGTTATGACCAATATGCTGGGTAATTGTTGGGATTTATCAGAAGAAAAGCCAGCGTTAAACTGGTCGGCAATATTAGGCAGTACTAAATCAAAATTACATCTTTATGCTAAATGTGACGCTAGAATAGGGCGTAAAATGGGGCATTTTAATACTTTGGCAACCACTAATAAGGAAGCCTTGCAAGAAGCTAATCGTATTTTCACTCAAATAAACGAGGCATAATAAAGTCTATGCTCGGTGATGCACATATTATTTTAATTTGGCTTTCTTTGTTGATGTACCTATTGCAAGGGAGTCTGGTACTTTCCCGCAAGCAATCAAAAACGATGATGACACTGGCATCTATTAGTAGCTTGACATTATTTGGTACAGGGATTGCGCTAGTGTTTATGATCAGCAATATCACCTTTGCTAATGGCTGGGTGATGACTAAACTGGTGGGAACGTTAGTCTATGTTTCCCTTGGCGTGCTTGCACTAAAACCAGGTTATTCCCAATCCGTTGCCATTTCATTATGGCTATTGGGATTGCTTGCATTGATTTATACCTATTCCATTGCCAAGCTTTATGTAGAGCCTATTATATGAGTCAATTAAATAAACACCATCTTAATGAACTACGCAAGGATATCGTTTTTAGCGAGCAACTTTGTGGACATAAGCTAAACTATCATAGTACATGGGGTATCTTTTCACCCCGTGAGATTGATGATGGCACCCGTTTGTTTCTAAAACATATTAAGGTGAATCCTGATGATGATTGCTTTGACCTAGGTTGTGGTTATGGGCCTATCGGTCTAACCTTGGCTAAATTAGCACCGAAAGGGCAAACATTGATGGTTGATAAGGACTTTATGGCGGTTGAGTACAGCAATAAAAATGCACAACGCAATCATATTGGCAATGCTGAAGCTATTTTAAGCAATGGATTCCAGCATATTGATCCTGCCTTACGTTTTGATTTGATTGCCTCTAATGTCCCCGCTAAAGTGGGCAAAGAAATGATGTCATTAATGTTGCATGATGCACGTGATCGACTCAAGCCAGAGGGTCGTCTTTATTTAGTGACAATAAATGGCTTACGCCAATACATGAAACGTAATTTAAAAGAAGTGTTTGGTAATTATAAAAAATTGAAGCAAGGGGCAAAATATACCGTTCATCTAGCAATAATATAGATATGATAAGTTTTCCTAGAGTATGAAGAAGGTGAATAATGGAGGACGTTTTCTTTTGCAAGTAAAACTATTCAATCTATAGGTGAATGAAATGTACAGTGATTTAGAGCGTCAAGATATTGTGGCTCGTTTTATTAATAACGAATACGAGCAAATTATTTGTGACCAATGTGTATTAACATTTTTAACCAATGTTTATAATGTTGATTCAACACATGTGTTGCTCGAAAAACGATCATTAGGACTAGAGTATTTTTGTGAGGCGATTCAATCGTTTAATTTGATTAAAATCCCTCATATTGAGCGTATTTGCGTATTAGATGAAGAAGATAAGATAGTTAAGAAGCCTGCTTCAAAGCAAGAAATTTTTTCAGGGCAAGAAACAGACCATCGTTATCTTTATATTGTTGAAAAATTAGAGCATTTAGGGGACAAGGATACTGTTTTTTTTAATCAATGTGTTAAAGATATGAACTGGAAAGATGATGTTGAGCGTCAGCATATTCTTGCCGTTGTTGAACAACAATACGGCGAATTATTAGCAAAAGAAATTCGTCAGCTATATAATTTTTATGCGCGTTATAAAAATGTACTGGCTTGGGATTTACATGGTGATAACTTAATGCAAAAAATAGACTCGAATGAAATTGTCGTTATTGATCCTTATACGCGGAGAGCTTAGTGCAAATAACAGAAAATAAGGTAAGCATTGCGATTATTTCAGATACCCACGCGCATTTAGATGAGCGTATTATTGCTTTAATCGCAACCTGTGATTATGCGATTCATGCAGGGGATATTTGCGGTGAAGCCGTTATTAATTCAATGCAACCAAAAACAGGGAAAATATTTGTAGTCGCAGGTAATAATGATCATTATTGTCATGAGAAAGCTAATTTGCCTGAAGTATTGAGTTTTGAATTACCGCATGGTTCAATTTCCATTGAACACGGTCATCAACATGGGATGTCAAAACCATCACACGAGTCATTGCGAGAAAAACATGCTGATGCGCGTATTATTGTGTATGGTCATACGCATAAACAAATTGTCGATAAAGAGGCGCTTCCGTGGATTGTTAACCCAGGTGCTGCGGGGTTAACTCGTAATCATGGCGGGCCATCCTGTTTGAAGCTTTACTGCGATCATGATGATTGGAGTATTGAAATGATTCGCTTTGAGAATAGTTAGCGATAGACCTCCATATAAATAATTTCTGGAATTGGTGGCTTTAGCCCTGCTAGGCGAGGTTAAAGCACTCGGTTCTGAAGGAATTTAGTAACTGAAAATCTATAGCTACAACAAATACACTTAAATTTATTATCAATAAAAAAAATCAAGACCAGCAATTAACCTATGAAAAAACAAAACCAATTAGAATCCAGTTTATACCCTATTGAACAATCCTTTAAATCGCCAATGATGTGGACGGGTTTGCTGGTTTTGATACCTGCAATTGTCCTCTTTTTTATGTTTGGTGCTGCGGATATCGGTCGTGCTTTAAAAATATTTGTTGGTAACTGGATTTCTCCCATTATTTTATGGTTCTTTGCTGCTAGTATTTTTCATCTGTGGCTAAAGAGTAAAAAATTAGCCACAGAAAAACAACATACACAGCAACTGGCTCAGTTTTATTTAGATAGTAAAAAAGAGATTATTTCTCTAGATCATATCCAACAGCATAGTCAGCAAACTCATTTGCCAGACGATAATTTATTATTAGCTCGTTCTAGTTTGTATTTAAATCATACGGGCAATAGTGAAGATATTGATGAAGCCTTTGGTATTAAGGAGCGTGAGTTTTTGCGTGGCTCGTATGCTCTTTCTCATTTTATGGTTTGGGCGATTCCGATTATTGGTTTTATTGGCACGGTTTGGGGAATTAGTAACGGTATTTCACATTTCTCAGATGCCATGAGTGCAACTAGCTCAGTCACTGATGTTTCTGCGATGCTTAAAGAAAGCTTACCCTTAGTGACTAATTCACTAGCAACAGCGTTTGATACTACCTTATTAGCTTTGTTATTAAGTGTTCCTTTAATGATGATGATGTTATGGCTTGAAAAACGTGAAGAGGCGTATCTTATCCATCTTGATGAAATGTGGTTTCATGATATAAAACCTTTATTTGCATCGAAACAATCTGCTCAGATAGCACGAGCAGATAGCGCTATGCAAACAACAGTCTCTTCAGATGGTTCAGTACAAGCGGTTGCTAATGAAATCAAACTATTAAGTACTCAGATTGGCGCACTTCAAGAAACGATGGAAGATCTCTATGAGACGACCTTTGAAGCTAAAATAGATAAGAATAATGGCAACTAGAGCCAGTCGATACGCCCGCTATTTGCCTGAAAAAAAATTGGAAATTAGTTTGTTTCCTTTTTTAAGTATTTTTTTGTCCGTCATGGGAGTGCTGTCTTTTATCAATATTCTCAGCAGTATTCACAGTCCACAAAAAATCGAAATGGCAACCGAATTAGAACAGGGATATAAAGTTGCTTTTCAAATGTTTAGTCTGCCTGATGGGATTATTATTGTTCCGCCTGTGTCCCGCCTTAAAGACTTGCAAGAAGCGGTTTCTGATCAGGATGTGAAAGATGAATTGGCCAGTATTATTGTTCAGCGCAAGCAATTTATAGCGGATATAAAAGCGTATAAAGGGTCGTTAGATGACTTTGCTGTTGCGCCAAATGTGGATAATATTAAAGATCTCTTAAAAGAAATTCGTTTTATTAATGAAGAAGCCTTAAAGCATAATGTTCTTTATGAAGAGTTTATTTTATTTGGTATCTACCCTAATGGTGGTAAGGTTTATCATAAAATACGTGATGTGATGGGATACTCTAAAGATGCCGCCAGTATTAGTATCGGTTTAGAGCCATTAGATGCAAATTGGACACTCAATACGGATGGTGCGCCCATTGTTGATGCTGACCTAAGGGAGGTAGAATGAAACAACTCATTAATGTTGATTCACTCACGGATATTGTCTCTAACTCGGTAGGGATACTTATTATTCTCGCCGTTGTCACCTTAATTCAAGACAATAGCACTGCCTATCAGTTAGAGATTCCTATTGAACATCAAAGTGAATTATCACCTGTTTTTATTATTGCTAAAGATGATAAATTAATTGTTTTGGATACCGACAGGATTTTTACAAATGCCGCGATGCAAGCAACCGATGGTAGCGCTAAGGGAAAGCGTATTTTTCCATTAGAATACGGGCAACTCTTTGGGCAGATAGATAATGAGCAGGGCATTATGTTTCATGCACAGGATATTGAAGGGAGCAAGGACTGGCATCATTTCACTCAGCTAGAAAAGAATGATAGCTTGCTACGCCAGCAACTGAATAAAATTGATCCTGAAAAGCAGTTTGCTTATTTTTTCGTTTATGATGAGGTTGCAGAAAGCAATATTTCAGGCAGTGGTTTTGAAAGTTTTCGTATGACGAGAGAGTATTTAAAGTCGCGCCATATAAAATCAGGTTGGAAGCCTGTTGATTCAGATAATCTAGCCAGTATCTGTGATATGAGCTTTAGCCCTCTGTGTAAATATTTACCTTCCTATCTGGGGTCTTCTTAGTAAATGACGAATCATTCTATCGACAATATGAGCAATGAAGAGCTTTTTCAAACATCATTGTTTAATCTCAAAAATTCTATGTTTCAACAAAGCCGTACCCAACGGCGGGTTGCATCACGTGTACGTACGTTAATTCGTGCAGTGATGGTGGGATTAGTGACATCATTATGTTTTATTATCTATTTAATTTATATCCTTACTCAGCAGGTCAATGCATTGAGTAGCAGTATTGATACCATTTCAACACAGGCAACGCTAGTACAAGAAAGCATGGATGATATTGAAATGGTGATGATTACTTTTGAAACCTATATGAATGAACTGCCAGGGATTGATGTGTCCGTGTCAGGTATCGAAAATAATGTCTTTAATATGACGCGAAGCTTCTCTGCCATTACGAAAAATATTTCTGTTATGACCAATGAGATTGATTCATTAAGAAATACGCTGTCGGGTGTCGGACAAAATACATTGGTTTTAAATCAAGTATTGCAACAAGTAACGGGTGATGTTGCTGATGGTGCAAAGCCTATGAGACGGTTTAATAGCATGAATCCGTTTGATTTCTTGAGGTAACGACAGATGACGTTAACACGACAACAGCTTGAAGACCTGTATCGACATATGGAAGAAGTCGCTAAGAGTTCAAGCGATCACGAAGTTCTGGCTAAAAAGAGTATTAGAGGGACTAATCGAGTCATCTATATCTTTACAGGTCTTGGGGCAGTGCTTGCGGGATTAATTTTCTATGACTTCGTGTTTTTAAATAAAGCGATTTCCCGTTCATTAAAGAGCATGGCTGTTATGAATACACAAGTTGTTGAATTAAGGCATACAATGAACGATATAACCTCATCTATTGCCAATATGGGCACTAATGTTGAGTACTTACAGAGAATTAGTAGCTCGGTGAATCACATAACCCAAGCAACCCGACAAATGAATGGTTATATGGGGCAGTTAGAGCAGCAAACTATTAAGCTAGGATTAGAAACTCGCGCCATTAACTTACATGCATCTGCGATTGATCAAAACTTCTCACAAATCAATCATTCGGTGAAAAATATTTCTTATTCTGTGCATCAAGTGGTTCGCCCTATTAAACAATTTATGCCTATTCCTTAGATCGGTATAGGCATTTCTTATCAAAAAAACTATACAAAACTTTGTTTTTTGTAGATTCCCTTACATGTTATGATTCGCTTTTCTCACCCCCCTCTTCCTTTTCAATGCGAATAAAGCCTTATGAATGAACGCACAGCGACAATACAGCGCGATACACTAGAAACTAAAATTAGTGCCACGATCAATCTTGATGGTGTAGGAAAAGCGCGTTTTAGAACCGATATTCCTTTTTTAGATCATATGCTGGAGCAAATTGCTAAGCATGGTTTAATCGATATAGAGCTTGAGGCTACTGGTGATTTAGATATCGATGCACACCATACTGTTGAAGATATTGGTATTACGTTAGGTAAAGCATTTAATCGAGCTATTGGTGAGAAAAAAGGTATTACACGTTACGGTCACGCTTATGTTCCTTTGGATGAAGCCTTGTCTCGTGTAGTGATTGATTTTTCTGGTCGTGCTGGATTAGTGCATGATATTGATTATAAGCGCAGTCATATTGGTACGTTTGATACTGATTTATTCCACGAGTTTTTTCAAGGATTTGTCAATAGTGCACAGGTAACATTGCATATAGACAATATCCGTGGACGCAATGCACATCATATTGTCGAAACTATTTTTAAAGCATTTGGACGTGCATTACGCATGGCAGTTGCTATAGATCAGCGGATTGGAAGCTCGATTCCTTCAACTAAAGGGACTTTGAACAGTTAAGTATTATGTCTACCATAGCGATTATTAATTATAATATGGGTAACTTACATTCTGTTACCAAAGCCTTAGAGCACGTTGCGCCTGAGAGAACAAAGGTCATTCTTAGTAGCTCAGCAGAGGAAATTTTATCGGCTGATCGTATTGTTTTCCCCGGTCAAGGGGCTGCCCGTGATTGCATGAAAGAACTCAAAAAAGCAGGTCTTGTTGAGGTGGTTCGTGAAGCCGCTGCGAGTAAACCTTTTTTGGGTATTTGTATGGGAATGCAGGTTTTAATGGAATACAGCGAAGAACATGACGGAATTGACTGCATCGGTATCTACAAAGGCAACACCCATTCTTTTGCTGGTAAAATAGCATCTGTTGATGCATCAGGTGAGCGATTGAAAATACCACAAATGGGTTGGAATCGTATTCATCACAGGCAAGATCACCCTTTATGGAAAGGTATTGAAGATGGGTCACGCTTTTATTTTGTACACAGCTATTTTGTTGATCCAGAAGATAAAACACTGATCGCAGGTGAAACAGAGTATGGGCTAGATTATGCATCTGCGATTGCCAAAGATAATGTGTTTGCTATTCAGTCACATCCCGAAAAAAGCTCAGATGATGGCTTGCAATTACTGAAAAATTTCACCGAATGGAATGGAAACGTATAAATGTTATTACTCCCCGCAATTGATTTAAAAGACGGACAGTGTGTGCGTTTACGCCAAGGTCGCATGGAAGATACTACCGTATTTTCAGATAGCCCTGTAGATACAGCAACACGCTGGGTAGAAGCAGGCGCAAAGCGTTTGCATTTGGTGGATTTGAACGGTGCATTTGATGGCAAACCTGCTAATAGTGACAGCGTGCAAGCCATTGCTAAAAAATTCCCTGATCTACCGATTCAAATTGGTGGTGGCATTCGTGATGCAGAAACAGTTCAAGCCTATTTAGATGCAGGTGTTACCTACTGCATTATCGGCACAAAAGCCGTCGAAGATCCTGAATTTGTGATGGAGCTTTGTAAACAATTCCCCGGTCACATTATCGTTGGTATTGATGCAAAAAATGGCATGGTCGCCACTGATGGTTGGGCAGAAGTTTCAACGGTATCAGCGATTGATTTAGCACAAAAATTTGAACAGGCAGGTGTGGTTGAAATCGTCTACACTGATATATCACGCGATGGAATGATGACAGGGGTGAATGTAGAAGCGACTGTTGAACTAGCTAAAAGCATTTCAATCCCTGTCATCGCATCAGGTGGTGTCACCAATCTGGATGATATTATCGAACTATGTAAAGTGGAGGATGCAGGTATTAGTGGCACTATTCTAGGTCGTTCTATTTATGAAGGAACAATTGATTTAGCTGAAGCGCACAAATATGTTGAATCGCTTTAAAGGACAATAAATTAGTTGACTGCCAAGCCTAGTTTTTTCATTTGCTGATGCATCCATTTCAGTACATTTGGAAATAATGTGTTAAACAATGCGGTTCAACTGGTGTTTTGGGTTAAGGCTACTCCAAGAAAATAAACGCACAAAATTAAAAGTTGCTTTTATTTTGCAGGTATTCTTACCCGCCTGTGGCGCTATTAATATTTACATTAGAGGTTGCAAAACGGTGTAGCACATTGAGTTGTAAAACTAAATTGATCGCTTTAGCTCTAAAGTTGGCTAGTTCGTATGGTGTTAATGACATGCTATTAGGTAATTTAACGGTCATAGGATCAGCTGGGATACCATTTTGCCTAAATTCATAGTGACAATGAGGTCCCGTTGCAAGACCTGTTGAGCCAACATAACCGATGATATCGCCTTGATAAACCTTTGCACCTTGTTTGAGGTTTGACTTGAACCTCGTCATATGACCATAGCGTGTTTCATATCCTTCGCGGTGAGTTAGAACAATCAGGCGACCGTATCCACCTTTTCTTCCTATAAATTTAACCGTGCCATTACCTGTTGCCATAATAGGTGTTCCACGGCTTGCTGCAAAATCAGTTCCTTTATGTGAACGCATTTTATGTAGCACAGGGTGAAAGCGACCAGGGTTAAAGTGAGATGAAACACGGGCATGGGCAACAGGTGTACGAATAAAGGCTCGCTTCATTTCTCTTCCATTTGGAGTGAAGAAGTCAGACTTGCCATCTTCACGAGTAAATCTCACGGTGCGGAATTCTTTATTCTTATTAATAAACTCAGCAGCCAATAGGTTTTGACTACCTACTTTATCTCCATCATGAAAAACTTCTTCATAAACAAGCGTTACCCTATCGCCTACACGAATATCGTGAGCAAAATCTATGTCCCAGTCAAACACTTTAATAATTTGTCTTATTGTGTTTCCAGGGACGCCTGCTTTTTTTCCATCAAAAAATAAACCATTTTTAATAACAAAGGATGATCTAGCTTGGCGTATTTCAAATACTTTGTTTAACCATTGCCCTTCCCATATACCTTCAAAACCATCACTACTAGGCTTTATAACATAGGCTTTTTTATACGATGGTGCTAGTAATAGCTCGACCAATTTATTGTTAACAGAGCGAGCCCTAACAATATTGTCTCTTTTTAATTCTGCTAGTACTGCTTTGATTTTCTTATCACGTAATAATGTTGTGATAGAACGGTCAAGCCCTACTTTGTGTAGAATATTGGCTGGGTTGTCGTAGGACTTAACAGTGTAGGATGTCCACTTGCTATTTATATCAATGACTTGATGACCAATATACGTTTCGATGGCTCGGTTAGGCAAAGATAGTTTCTGAAACTCAGGATCGAGTTGGAATCTTGGAGAGAATGTTTCACTGATTTCTGAGGATTGCTGTTCAGAAGGTGTGGCATCGATTGAAATAGCAAAATTTGAAGATTCAATCGTATCTCTTGATGTTATAGATGATTGAAATGGAATGTTCCCTAATGTTGCAAAGCAGGCAACGACAATCACTCCTCTCATTATCCATACAGAGAAAGTAGTCGATACCTTAAACAATTGTTGTTTCTTATGAATTGCTTTTAGTTTCGTTTTTTTAGTAGTGCTAGTCGATGTGTTATCCGGCTCGTCATAAGACTGAATATCAAACTGTCCTATTACATCATTCCAGCTTTTCTTTGTATCTACCGACGTCTTATCCGTTCGTAAATTC
Organism: Cocleimonas sp.; assembly: GCA_023145485.1. Taxonomy (GTDB): domain Bacteria; phylum Pseudomonadota; class Gammaproteobacteria; order Thiotrichales; family Thiotrichaceae; genus JAGLBW01. The sequence continues at coordinate 11,500 of JAGLDT010000116.1, forward strand.
AAGCCAGTAACTCCATTTAGTGGTATTTAGTAAACTGCTATCCTACTTTAATATTAGCTCGTCAAAAATCGGGCATTAAGGTTACTTTTACCATAAGACCCCCTATTTTTGCAAGGATAACTAAAGATAAAGTGTGCAATTTCTTTGAATAACGGTTTGCTTACATCATTCGTTTAAGACGATGATAGTAGCATTGGAAATACCTATTCTCAGCTCGTAAAAACTGGATTTCTGGTGTTTTGGATTAAGCTCAGAGTTATTGCCTGAATGCATAGTGGTTGATTTCATGATTTTATAGCCAAACTTCTAAAATTTTGCAATCTATTGATGATCCTAAACACAAATGGTAGAGTCGCTATTTTCTCGTT
>JAGLDT010000117.1 GCA_023145485.1 Cocleimonas sp.
TATGAGTTGTGTGTAAGGAGATGCATCAAAGTCCTTGCATTCTCTTATCTTCAGGATAGGTGACTTCATAGCCATACTCTAATATGACTGTTTTTTCGGGTGCTAACTTACGTTTCCAAACGGTAATGCCCTTTTGCTCATTTTTATTAGTACGGGTCGGTTTATCACCCTTTAGAGTAATTCTAATGTCTTCATTAGCAGCCACGGGAATTCGATCACTAAAACTGATGTCATAGGCTTTGTCATGTTGATTGGTGACAGAAAAATGATAATTACGCTTAATAGTTTTGCGTTTGCCAAAAAACAATCCATCCGCCCCTTTTTTATCAGGCTCAGGAATAAATTTAATCTTCACTTGATCATCTTCACCAAAGGAGAGCTTAATTTCTTCACCTGTTTGATGCATAGCAAGCCTAGTATTGCCAATAAAGTTGCCATCACGATGCAAAACTACCGTTCCTGCAAGTAGTGGAACTTCCCCCTTATACATTGTTTTAGCAATTAATAGAGCACGCGGATCAAGTCTTGGCACACTAGCGAGGCTTACTTTTGCATCTAATATTTGTGACTGTAAGGTAACGCGACGTTTATCACTGCCTGAGTTTAAGCTCACTTTATTAGGCACCTTATATTCCGCAGAAAAGTCAGCAATGGCAATCTGGCTTACCTGTGTACGCATAACCTTCTTTGCTTTAATATTTGGAGAAGGTTTTGCCATCAGCATTCTTTCTACCCTTTCCTCTTGCATCACCGACATAGCATCCATTTTTTCAGCCTTATAACGCCTGTTCATTTCTTTAGAACGGTAGTTTTCAATCTGTTCTGGCATAAAATCAACAACCCACGGGGAGAGTATTGGTAGCTGTGAGCTAGCAGAGGGGCGTAAGGTCGATAAATGTATCTCCACATTAGTCCAGTCTTCGCCTGTACGCTGGGTAATTTGTGCTAATGATTTTAATTGTATCTTGCCAGCTTTAGTATCAAGGTCAGCATCATAAACAGGTTGCCAACGAGCGCCTTTTATTTGATAACGTAGACTTAATTCAAGCTCTGTTGCGCTCTCTGTTTGAATATCTAACACAGCGGTACGACTCGCTCGTTGATGCGTTGCCACTTGATTAAGCTGCGCTTGTAATTGCAAAATGGTTTTATCTAATCGCTTTATTTCTTTTTGCGCCTGACGCATCTTTTCTTGAGTGGTAGCGGTTGCCATCGCCAAGGTTTGCCATGCTTGATTCCATTGCTCAATAGGAAGCTGCAAATAACCACTACTGGTTTTACTCTCGCTCTGACTGCCACCACTTGCCATTGTGCGAATATAATTTAATTGATCTTTATTTTGTTGCAAACTATCAATCAACACCTGTTTTTGATCATTGGCTAAGATTATTTTATTTTGTAGATCTTGTTCGCTTTGCTGGACGGCATCTCTATTGATATTTTTTTGCAACTCAACACTGCCTAACGTTACATTAGCAAGTGCATTCCCTGTCACGCGTAATGAAGACTCCAATAAACCCAGTGGCAACCCTGTTAAGGCAATAGAGCTTTCACCCGCAGGCACAGAAACCTTAGCAATACGCGTTACCATTGCGCTACTAGGGTAGACCATCACCTTATTAATCATGGAATTAACCGTTAACTTCTCCGCATAAAGAGGGTTCAATAGTGTGTAGCTTACAAGGCTAATAGCCAAGTATAATGGTTGTCTCATATTCATTTTTTTATATTCAATGTTTATTTTTTTAGATTAATTTAAGCTAAATTTGACTAATAATCATTCAAAAAAACGAATGGCTAATATACAATCAGTCGTTTCATTAGCAGATATTCTATCCTCTTTATAATAATTGTATTCGTATAAAAAATATACATCCCTACTTGCATCAAAAGCTAATTAGTAATATCTTGCCAGCTTATAAAATTTTTTTCTCAGTAATTTAAAAATATAATAATTCATTCCTAAATATAGGGGAAATATTACTTTTTTTCTTTGCTGACAGATGAAAAAAATCATTTACTTTTTGAAAGAGAAATAACGTGGACTTTGATAACACCGAATCCGACACATTAATGGAGGTGCGCCAGAAGCAAATATTGCACCTGTATGCTAAAACTGGGCTGAGTTTTTGGGGAAATCTTGTCATTGCGATTATCCTCGCGTTAGTATTGTCTTTGCAAACAACAGAGGAGCAGACGTTGCATCTGTTCATCTGGTTTGGATTAATTGTTGCGACCAGTCTTTATCGACTGATTATCACTAATAATTTTCATCATGAACGCGTGGTTAGTAAAGAGAGAATCGACTACTGGGCAAGTCGATACGTTAATATTAGTACCATAATTAATGGTATTTGGGGGAGTATTGGTATCTTGTTCTTCCCTGAAGAGACACTGTTTCAAGGGTTTTTATTCCTCTTACTACTAAGCGTTTTATTCGCTTCCATGCCATTACTTGCCCTATCTCGAGCTACCTATTATTTGCAAATGGGCGTGGTGTTACTACCCATTGGACTTTATATTGTTTGGATCGGTGACAAAGAGCATTATATTATGGCATTGGCATTATTCACCGCTGCTATTAGCCTATTTGCTGCTGCAAACTATATTTATGATTTATTATTCGAGTTGCAAAATACCCAAGCAGAGTTATTGCAACAGGCAAATACAGATCAATTGACCAGAATTCCAAATCGTCGTCAGTATGATCAAACCTTTAAAAAAGAATGGCGACGTTGTACGCGTGAAGATTTGCCCATTTCGATGTTATTAATTGATGTTGACTATTTTAAAAAATATAATGATCGGTTCGGCCACTCACACGGGGATGATTGTTTGCTCAGTGTTGCGGGGCGTTTAGGCAGTATTTCTCGTCGCCCTGGTGATATTGCAGCACGTCATGGGGGGGAAGAGTTCGCCGTCTTATTGCCGAACACCTCATTAGACAATGCAATTATGCTAGCTGAACGATTTCGCGTTAGTATTGAGCGATTAGGTATTGAACATCCCGACTCTGAATACAAGGTACTCACTGTGAGTATTGGTGTTTCTAGTTGTGACCCATTGCAACGTGATCATTCTGAGGATGTTGTTTATCCTGCGATGTTAATGAATTCTGCTGATAATGCCATGTACCTCGCCAAGCGACAGGGGCGAAACCGTATCGCAACCCAAGGTTGTGGTGAACAAAAAATAGCAAATATATTGCACGAGGAAGCGTTAAAAGATGCCGATAGAGGGAACCCAGAAGAACTACCTGAGCCAGCTTAAAAAACAACTGGTCGATTGTCCGCGTGGGCAATCGTTTTCTTTTAACCGTCGCATCCAACAACTCTATAAACAATTCTCAGAACAAAAATACCAACAATTAAAAAAGCAAATCAGCGCCACCATAGCAAAGCGCCAGCAACGCATTGATCAATGCCCTACCCCAGAATACCCAAATCTCCCCGTTAGCGCCCGCCGCGATGAAATTATTAAAGTTATTAAAGAAAATCAAGTCACTATTCTTTGTGGTGAAACGGGTTCGGGTAAAACCACACAAATTCCTAAAATGTGCTTAGAATTAGGACGTGGTATTGATGGCATGATTGGTCATACTCAACCGCGACGTTTAGCGGCGCGCAGTGTGGCAGTCCGAATTGCCGAGGAGTTAAAGTCCGAGCTAGGCCATTATGTCGGCTACAAAGTACGCTTTCACGAACAGCGTAATGAATCTACTTATATCAAGCTCATGACTGACGGTATTTTGCTAGCTGAAATTCGTTCTGATCGTTATCTGAATCAATACGATACTCTGATTATTGACGAAGCCCATGAGCGTAGTCTCAATATTGATTTTATTATGGGGTATCTCGGTTGGTTATTACCGCGTCGTAAAGATCTTAAAGTCATTATTACCTCCGCCACTATTGACCCTGAGCGTTTTTCAAAACATTTTAATAATGCGCCGATTATAGAAGTTTCAGGTCGGACCTTTCCTGTCGATATTCGCTATCATCCGCTAGTGAATGAAGATGAAGATCGTCAAGACCGCGATATGATTGCAGCAGTCGTAGAAGCCGCGGATGAATTACGTCGAGAAGGCGCGGGGGATATTTTAGTGTTCTTCTCAGGAGAGCGTGAAATACGCGAAGCCGCCGATGCGTTGAGAAAATCTGAACCGCCCAGCACTGAAGTTTTACCTTTATTTGCACGACTATCAGGTACAGAGCAGAACCGTATTTTCCATCCTAAAGGTGGGCACCGTATCATTCTTGCGACCAATGTGGCGGAAACCTCGCTCACAGTTCCAGGCATTAAATACGTGATTGATACAGGTTTAGCCCGCATTTCTCGTTATTCGTGGCGATCACGGATACAGCGTCTGCCGATTGAAGCCATTTCCCAAGCCTCTGCTAATCAGCGCTCAGGACGGTGCGGACGTGTCAGTCACGGTATTACGATTCGCCTGTACAGCGAGGATGATTTTAATCGACGCGATGAATTCACCCAACCTGAAATTCTACGCACTAATTTAGCCTCCGTTATTCTGCAAATGTCCACGCTCAATCTAGGAAAAATAGAGCACTTCCCCTTTGTAGAGCCACCCGATGGGCGCATGATTCGAGATGGTTTTAAGCTGTTATATGAAATTGGCGCCGTTGATGATGTACATAAAGTCACACCACTGGGCAGGCAATTAGCGCATTTACCCATTGATGTGCGCCTAGGGCGGATGTTATTAGCGGCAAATACTGAGGGCGCATTGGATGAAGTGTTGATTATCGTGAGCGCTCTATCGATCCAAGACCCGCGTGAACGGCCATTAGAAAAACAGCAAGCAGCAGATGAAAAACACAGTCGTTTTAAAGATGAAAAATCCGATTTTATGAGCTATTTATTGCTATGGGATTATTATCATCAAAAAAAGAAAGCGTTAACCCAAAATAACCTCCGCAAGTTGTGCAAAAAAGAATACCTATCCTACCGACGACTGCGCGAATGGTTTGATACGCATCAACAGTTACGCCTTAGCTTGCAAAATGCCAAACTAAAAACTAGTCAGCAAAAGGCTAATCCCGACTCGATTCATCGCAGCTTATTAACAGGTTTACTGGGGCACATCGGTTTTCAAGAAGAAAAGCGAGAATATTTAGGCGCGAATAATCGTAAATTTTATATTTTTCCTGGTTCAGGTCTCGGAAAAAAATCGCCTAAATGGGTGATGGCGGCGGAGTTAGTAGAGACCTCGCGCCTCTATGCACGTACCGTTGCCATGATTCAACCGCAATGGATTGAGCAACTTGGCAAGCATTTATTGCGTCACCATTACAGCGAACCACATTGGCAAAAACGTCCCGCACAAGTGGCGGCACATGAACGCACTTCATTGTATGGCATTACAATTACTGCGCAACGACGGATTAATTATGGCCCTATTGATGCGGTGATTTCACGGCAATTATTTATCCGTCATGCCTTGGTGTATGGCGAATACAGTAGCAAAGCACCGTTCTTTTTGCATAATCTCCGACTTGTAGATGACATAGAAACCTTAGAAGCTAAATCCCGCCGTCGGGATATTTTGGTGGATGAAGATACCCTCTATGATTTTTATGAGCAACGTCTTCCTAAGCACATTTATAGTGGTAAAGCATTTGAAAAATGGCGCCAAAAAATTGAGCGCGAAAATCCAGAAGATTTATTTTTAAACCGTGAACTCTTAATGCAACGCGATGATTCGCATGTCGATCATCGTCAATACCCCGACCACCTTAATGTACAAGGGATGCAATTACCGTTACGTTATCATTTTGAACCAGGACGCAAAGACGATGGCGTTACCGTGCGGATCCCCATTACCGCATTAGGACAGGTTAAAGCTACGCCCTTTGAATACCTTGTTCCCGGCATGATTGAAGAAAAAATTGTGCAGTTTATTCGCAGTTTACCCAAGCAAGTGCGTAAACAATTTGTTCCTGCCCCGCATTATGCTAAAGCCTGTCATGAAGCGATTCAACGCAATGAAACACCGTTTATCAGTACCGTAGCGCACCAATTACACCGCATGACGGGCAATCAAATTGAAGCACAAATTCTTAAACAAATTAGCTTTGAAGATCACCTCTTAATGCGCTTTGAAATCGTTGATGAAAGCAATAAGGTCATCAAAGCAGGCCGAGATCTAGAACAACTCAAAGGCAGTACCCGCGATAAAACATCGGCACATATTGCACAGCAAGCCAACAACAAAAATACCAGTGGCATCGAAAAAACAGGCATCACCTGCTGGGATTTTGGCGACCTTCCCGAAACCATTATTATCGACAGTATGGGAATGAAAATAAAAGCATGGACAGCCTTAGTCGATCAAGGCGATAGCGTAGCGATTAAACTCTTTGACTCTGCTGAAAAAGCACAAGAACAAAATGGTTTACTGAAACTGCTCATGCTCTCTGCCAGCAAAGAAGTCAATTACCTAAAAAATAATCTACCCAATATCCGACAACACTGCTTACATTACTTTATTACAGGAAAATGTGATGAACTTAAACAAAGCATTATCAAAAATAGCTTTCGACTCGTGTTTGATACCGATCATTACCAATGCAATCAACAGCAAAGTTTTAATAACTATTTAGAGCAACAGCGTAGCCAATTAGTCGCGCAAGCTACCGAACTATGCCATCAACTCGACACTGTTTTAAAATTCCATCACCAAGTAAAAAAGTCTCTAAAAGGCAGTATTAACCCCGCATGGCTCGACGGCCTCAATGACATAACCGATCATAGCAACGCACTGATCTTCGTTGGCTTTCTTGATACCTTAACCCTACACGAACTGCGCCAATATCCTCGTTATCTAAAAGGCCTGCAACGACGCGTTGAGAAATTAATGGACAATAGCCACAAAGACCGCCCACTCCGTTTACAAGTCCAACCCCACTGGCAAAGCTATCAAAAATTCATCGCTAAAGAAAAAATTGATGGCTTTGTCTTTAGCACACAACAGAAAACTGCACTGCAAACATATCGTTGGATGCTAGAAGAATTTCGCGTGTCTTTATTTGCGCAAGAACTAGGAACAGCAATCCCCATCTCTGAAAAACGACTTAAGAAGAAATGGCGTGAAGTTTTGGATTTGTAGAAGAGTTTAAAGTTAGGGGATACTTCTGGATCGAATCTATGGATTGATAAATCATTAAGCATATAGTGGAGAATGCTTATAATTGTTGGGAATTTTTAGAAGCGGTTACTTTAGCTCCGCTAGACGAAGCTAAAGAGGCTGTGCAAGTATTCATCCAAGAATACTTGCACAGCCTCTAAAACACTCGTTTCTTAATAAAGTCTAACTTGCTAGTTTAAGTTTCCAGACTATTTTTTACAGCGTCTCCATTGAAGCTGAAACACAACTTTATTGCTTAAATCGGCGGTATCAACAGCAATATAACTATTTTTTCCTTTTGCTCTAATGCTAGAATTGATACGCAAGGTTTTATCGCCACCACACTTACTAAAGCTCAGTGAGCGATGAATCCTGCCATCTCTTTTAAGATAGTTGACACCATTTGAAGCATTAAAATTACTCACTGCCCAAGGTTGGTGGGGGTGACCTGCAAAAAAGTATTTACGTCTTAATTCTGTTTTTCCCTCTGAAAAACCTTGCCAGTCTGCTTTAAGTACTGAAACTTGATAGCCCTGAGGTATATGTACAGGAACAGCAAAGTTACAAGATGTTCGACGAAGCCCACTAGCAGACGTTTTCCCCGCATCGTAAGAGTCAAACAAAACACTTAATGTCGTTGAATTTTCTCCTGTGACTGCAATTGAGCCTGCTTTACAACCCGTACCAGCAAAATTAACAGGGCTTTTAAAATAGACGGAGTCAGTTGCATTTGCGGTAGCACTAACAGTTAATCCTAAAACGAGACTTGCGACAAGCGGTGATAAAATTTTCATAGATAACAATCCTTTGTTCTATATGATTAAGTTGATAAAATGAGGCGTTATTCTTTAAATATTATTAATTTCTACTCCTCACACTCTATAAAGCGAACTTCTTTTAAAAAACGGTTCAATTTTTTTATTTATTTGAGTTGAGAGGTTTTCACATAGGACGGTTGATCATTAAACTGGATTCTACTCCAACTTTTACCTTCTTCTGTTATCACAATACTGGTTACCTCAACACGGACACCTTGTCTTAATCGTCCTATTCTTTTTGTATGCGACTGATCGTAGATAAGGAGATAAGGAGAAACACGAACCGTCTTATAAACTGGCTCACTTTTCTTATGACTCTCCATCGGTTGAGTTTCAGCTATTGATTTACTTTCAGGCTCAACATGAACTTGATGCTTCTCATTGACATTATCAGAAGAAGAATTAATCACTGTTTCTGCCGACATTATTTGCTTGGGCATATCCTTAGGGACAGAAACAATCGCTAAGGATTCTGCTGGCACTAATTCAGGAGCAAGCAACACCTTGCTAACCTCTTTTTTCTCTTTTTCCATTATTTCTTTTGCCCCCTCTCTATTTAGAGAAAAAGCAATAAAAGCGGAAACAATTAACAGCGATGAGGTAGATAAACGTATCAAGAATATACGTTTATCTCGTTTTTCTTTCACCCTTACCTCATACCTTATTTTTGCGGTTACAACCGCCTCTACAAAGGCATGCAGATCTGGATAACGCTGAGCTGTCGTTTTAGCCAGCGCTTTGTTTAAAACAGCTTGTAAAAAGGAAAATTTTTCAGGTAACGTTGGAGGTGGGGCAACCGCATGTTCACGAATAATAGAAGAGCGAGTATTCGACTGAATGGCTTTTTCACCACTAAGCATTTCATAAAAAACCAGCGCTAACGAATACAAATCGGAACGTTGATCTAATTTTTCACCGCCTGTTTGCTCAGGACTCATATAACGCGCAGTCCCTACCACACCGTATCCCATTTTGGTTAAATCACTATCGGTATCCTCTAATTTGCTAATACCAAAGTCAGTCAAAACCGCATCACCTTGGCCATTAAATAAAATATTGGCAGGTTTTATGTCCCGATGTATTATTTTTTGTTGATGGGCATAATACAAGGCACTACCAATCTGTTTTAAAACCTTTAAAGCTGTCTCTAATGGTAACGGTAATTGATCTTCCAGAGAACCGCCCTGCAAATACTCCATAGCCATAAAATAGATGCCATCATGCTCACTAATATCATAAATAGTAACAATATTAGGATGCTTCAGCGCTGCAATAAACTGTCCTTCACGGATAAAGCTCTCTTTGAAACCTGGTTGGTTCGTTAATTCAGGGGACATCACTTTAAGTGCACGCTTCTGTTTTAACAGAATATGCTCGGTACGGTAAACAGTTGCCATCCCCCCTTGACCAATAATATCACCTACTTGATAACCTAATAATTGCATTAAAATTTCTCATCTTATTTTTAATACAATTATATCCTTAATTGAGCCAAGTTCGGCTTAATTAACCAAAGCTTTCAAGGTAGTCTAATAATGCTACTGAAATTTCAGGTGTATTTGTAGCAAATATTAAGGACATGTTACTTTATGACGGTTCAAGTAATAAAGAAGCCTGCTGTTCACCTAACCTCCAGAGAAAATTTTGCAACCCATTCCCTTTAAGAATAGTTATATCAAATTAGGTGGTGACTTCTACGTCCGCACTGAACCCACGCCTGTCCATAATCCTGAATTAATTAAATTCAATCAAGACCTAGCCCAGCAGTTAGGACTTATTGAAACGGTTATAAGCTCACCTAAATCGACAGAAATATTTGCAGGCAATCAAATCCCTGAAGGTGCAGAGCCTTTAGCAATGGCCTATGCAGGTCATCAATTTGGCGGTTTTAGTCCACAATTAGGGGATGGTCGGGCTATTTTATTAGGTGAGATCATTAGCCCTGATGGCATACGTTATGATTTACAATTAAAAGGTTCAGGACGAACGTTCTATTCCCGTGGGGGCGATGGACGCGCTGCTTTAGGGCCTATTTTACGTGAGTACTTAGTCAGTGAAGCGATGACAAAACTAGGTGTACCCACTACGCGCGCCTTAGCCGCGGTTACCACAGGTGAAGATGTCGCACGGATGCAATTAGTACCAGGTGCAATTCTTACTCGTATTGCTAGCAGTTTTATTCGTGTTGGAACCTTTCAATATTTTTCAGCCAAAGGTGATTTAGCCTCCATTAAAATACTTGCGGACAGCGTAATTACGCGTAATTACCCACAGCTTATCAATACTGATCATCCCTATACTCAGTTGCTCCAAGCAGTGGTTAAGCGACAAGCTTCATTGATTGCACAGTGGATGCAGTTGGGTTTTATTCATGGCGTAATGAATACTGATAATATGTCCATTGCAGGAGAAACCATTGACTATGGCCCCTGCGCCTTTATGGATGCCTATAACCATGATCAAGTCTTTAGCTCCATCGATTATCAAAAACGCTATGCCTATAGCAATCAAGCCTCTATTGGTTTATGGAATCTTACCCGTTTAGCAGAATGCTTAGTCCCCCTGTTTAATGAAAATGATATGGATAAGGGGGTGGAAGTAGCTGAGAGTATTCTACACACGTATATTACGGATTATGAAAAGAATTGGTTAAGCGGAATGCAAGCCAAAATAGGTCTAATAGAATCACATCAAGGTGATAAGGAACTCATTGACGATTTACTGGATGTGATGGCAATCAATAAGGCCGATTTCACCCTTACCTTTCATTATCTATCTCAATTAAAGCACAAAGATACAACCCAAGATGAGAAAATACGCGCACTGTTTTCAGACCCGAACCTATTTGATCACTGGGCGATAAAATGGCGCAAGCGTTTAAGCACTGAAACAGTTAGTGAGCAAACGCGGCAGAGCAAAATGCAAGCTATTAATCCTGTTTACATTCCTCGCAATCATCAAATAGAAAAAGCGATTAGAGCAGCGGAAGATCATGATGATTTCTCACTATTTCATCAACTTCATCAGGTATTGCAAAACCCTTATCAAATACAGCAAGGAAAAGAAGCCTACACGTTACCCCCTGAATCGAATGAAATCGTCAGACAAACCTTTTGTGGAACTTAGAGTACTCCTTAAACCACGCTACCAAAGGAAAGATCCACATTCCCTGCTGGGTTATTAATGCCCGCTAGCGCACAGCCCTGTGAAATAGGACCTTGAGGAAGTAATTTATACAAATATTTCATTCCACCTCGATTATGAAATTTTTCCTCCAGTGCATCGGTTAACTCACGGCGATTTACCTCTGTCTTATCATGTGTTTTAAAATACCCCTGCAACGCATTAACAATATCCCAATGGTCGGCTTGAAGTGCTAACTGCTGAGATTCAGCCATTTTCTCAGTATCAGAGGGTGTCCATCCCTGTGGAGCATTTGGAAAGTGATTCATTAAATTATCTCCTTTGGTTTATAAATTTTACTAATAAGTATATTTTATACCTATATAATCTTTATATATTAATAATTTAACCCTGTCATATAAGCTTATAAACCATAGGTATTTAGTCAGGTATTTAAACGCCCCTTTTTCTAGCGTCATTACCCACTTTCTATTTATTTGCTTGGCGTAGCCTTAAATAATCTTTGCAATATCACATTCAATAATGTCAATATCCACCTCCTTTTTATTCTCTGTGGTGAAATACGCCTTAATCCTCTATGACAAAAAAACATAACGTCTTATTTCGTGATATCAGTGGTATTTTGCTTTTAAACAAACCGCTTGGATTAAGCTCTAACGCAGCGCTACAACGCGCTCGTTTTCTTTTCAGAGCAAAAAAAGGGGGGCACACAGGTAGTCTAGACCCTAAAGCAACAGGAGTTTTGCCACTTTGCTTTGGTGAGGCAACCAAGGTTTCAGGCTATCTTCTAAATTCAGATAAACGCTATATCACCACTGTTCAACTCGGACAAACCAGTACCACAGGGGATACTGAAGGAGAAATCCTAAACACGGTTCCTGTGACTGCGTTTAGTGATGAAACATTGCAAACCGTTTTAGATCAATTTACAGGTGCTATCACGCAGATTCCCCCTATGTATTCTGCGCTTAAACATAACGGTACCCCGTTGTATAAGCTAGCTCGTAAAGGCATTGAAATTAAGCGAAAAGAGCGAGAAATAACCATCTACGAATTAACCTTGCTAAAACGCACCCATGACACCTTAAAACTAGATATTCGTTGCAGTAAAGGCACTTACATTCGCACGCTGGCACAAGACATAGGTGATGCTCTCGGTTTTGGAGCCTATATAACCAGCCTTGAACGCA
>JAGLDT010000118.1 GCA_023145485.1 Cocleimonas sp.
CGAAGTTTCCCCTTTTGACTGCCGTAAAATCTACACCTTAGAAGCATTGCAACAACTAGCCGATCAAAATGAAAAACTACTCAGTGGTGCTCTACTTCCTATTGATACAGCCCTTAGCAATCATCCGCAAATTATTTTAAATGACGATGAAAGCACTCGCATGAAATATGGCCTAAAAGTCACAAGGGATGATATTCCCAATGCTTCTCTCATTCGTCTGTACCATGAATCAGGTGAGTTTATTGGTATTGGTAGACTCTCAAGCGATAATTTGCTCGCACCTAAGCGAATGATGCGAACAAATTAAAGATCACTTACTTTCAAATATTTTTTTAACGATGATCCCATAAGATTAACACTAGCGTATTATCAATATAAATCAGAGGAATACGATCTCGTTCCCACATTGGAATATGCCTTTCCTGAAATATCTTTTTCAAGCGCTTGCTCTGTTTCCTTTGCGCTTGATAGATAATTTCTCCACCTTGACGAAACCGAACCTCCACTGTTTGATCTTTCCTAAGCAATAGATGATTAACACCCTCTAACTGCTTGAATTTCAACACCCTATTTAATGACGATATTTGCAAGGATTGATCAATAACCCAATGAATTATTTGCTTTGTATTATGGGCTGATAATGGCCTTATAGCATACAAATCATCTTGATAACGACGCACTTCTGCCCCTTGCCAGTCAACACAGGGGCTTGCCGATGGCTTTGCATATAAGACATCAGAAATAATATGTCGCAGTTTCTTATCAGAGGGTGCTTGAAAACCTTTTTGGTCTAAAAAATAACGAATAACTGCTTTGCATCGAGCAGAAGATAATAATTTAAGCTGTTGAATAGAGAGCGTTCCAGTGCGTTTACCTGTTAATTGTGGCAAATCTTCAGCGATATATTCCGCTAATAAATTTTTAGCTTCTGCTTGATGCGTGGCAACCCGTGCAAGTACTTTGCTCATGCTCATCCAACGTTTTTTTAGCCGCGGAATAATAGCATGACGAAAGAAATTGCGATCATAACGATGATCTTGATTACTCGGGTCTTCAATAAAATCTAGCTGATACTGCTGTGCATAATGCTCTAATGCATCACGTGACTGATCTAATAATGGACGGATATGTTGACTTTTTCCAAAGGGACTAATAATAGGCATAGCAGCTAGACCATTAATACCCGCACCACGAAAAAGCTGGATTAATAGGGTTTCTGCTTGATCATCTTGATGATGCGCTGTAAGTAGCACCTCATCTGCTTGCAATACCTGAGAAAACGCATCATAACGTGCTTCTCTAGCAACCGCTTCGAGACTTTTTCCCTGTGGAATAGTTAGTGCTAGACTGACTACCTCACAATCAATGAATAGATTTTTACAAATACTTAGGCAGTGTTTTGGCCATTTCTTTGCTACTGATTGCAAACCATGATCAATATAAACAGCACGTATTTGGAAATTTTGGGATAAGGTTGTCACCTGTGCTAATAAATGCAATAACACATGGGAATCAAGACCACCGCTATAAGCAACTAAAAACTTTTTTGAGGAAGTCAGTGATTGAAGTTTTATTAATAGATGATCTGTTGTAATCCGCATAGAGAACCTCCAAATTCAATTTTATTGATGAGTGAACCTATTCAATATTATGGACTGAGGATTCAATAACACCCGAACTCTAATTTGCCTTTTTGT
>JAGLDT010000119.1 GCA_023145485.1 Cocleimonas sp.
AATCTGTCAGGGACGATAGTGATGAATACAATTGTTAAAGATCAGGGGAATGATTTTGGCTGAAAAAATAGATTTAAATGATCAGAAAAGACTAAGTTTACAACAAACGAGCGTCTTGTTTTTCTCATGTGTAGCGGCCATCGTTTTACTGGCATTGCTAACTTACCATCCTAATGATCCAGGATTATTTGTTCATGACACCAACGCGGGAGTGGAGAATAAAGCGGGGCGTTTTGGCGCTTTTCTTGCTGATATATTAGTGGGTTTTTTGGGCTATTTGTCTTATATCATTCCTGCGGGTCTTTTAGTGCTAGGTTTTTCCTTAGCGCGTAAATCATCGGTTAATTTAAAAGGCGTTAATTTGTGGTTGACGTTACTTGGTGGCGTGCTTGCTTTATTAGCAGGTTGTGGATTAGCAACCTTGCTCTGGCCTGAAAGTACAATGATCTATAAAGCAGGTGGATTATTAGGGCTTATGGTTGCTAAGATTTTTGTTTATATCTTAGGGCAGTTTGGTGCAACCTTATTCTTATTTGGTGGTTTTTTTGCAGGTATTACCCTAATAGGTGATATACCTTGGTTAAAAATTGTTGATTATGTGGGTGATAAAATCCTTGATGGCTTTGATTATATCTTTGGTGATGGTTCAGGTGATAAAGCTACTGAGGCAAAAAAGGATAATGGCGAGAAAAAACCGTCCTTGATGGCAAAAATAGGGGCAGGTGCTGTTGGTGCCGCGGCGGTTGCTGGGAGTAGTTTATCGTTCTTGAAAAAGAAGAAAGCAGATGAACAGGGCAAATCATCCGATGATATTCCTGTCGCTACGGATAAAGTCGATGGTGATGAAAAAGAAGCAAAACTGGGCTTACCAGAAATGCTTAACAAAGAAGTTTCTGAGAAAAATGCTGCTGATAGCGGAAATACTAGCAAAGAAAAGGTATCAGAAGCGGCGATTGATAAAGAATCCAAAGATAAACCAATACAGAAAGCGCTTACCTTGCCCCCCGTGAGTTTATTAAATGAATCACCTGATGGTCAGAGTGATTACTCATCAGATGGTCTTGATGAACATCATGAAATGTCAGAAAAAATCATTAGCTCGTTGCAAGATTATGGCGTTCATGGTGTAACGGTTGAGAATGCGCAACCAGGGCCTATCATTACTCGCTTTGAATTACAGCTTCCTGCGGGTACGAAGGTGAGTAAAATCACTGGGTTGTCAAAAGATTTAGCGCGTAATATGGGGGTTATGAGCGTTCGTATTGTTGAGGTTATTCCTGGTAAAACAACAATTGGAATTGAAGTTCCTAACCCTTCACGTGATCTAGTTTTTATCCGAGATATTGTGTCATCTAATGAGTTTAAGAATGCTGAATCTCCTTTGACATTGGTGTTAGGTAAGTCCATCGGTGGAAAGCCTGTTGTTGCGGATTTGACTAAGATGCCACACTTGCTTGTTGCAGGTACAACAGGCTCAGGAAAATCGGTTGCTGTTAATGCGATGTTGATGAGCTTGCTTTATAAGTCTAGCCCTAAAGATGTTCGCCTAATTCTGATTGATCCTAAGATGTTGGAATTGAGTACTTATGAAGGTATTCCTCATTTATTGACTTCAGTTGTTACTGATATGAAAGATGCCGCTAATGCACTGCGTTGGTGTGTAGGGGAAATGGAGCGTCGTTACTCTGTTATGTCGCATGTGAAGGTGCGTAGTATTGCAGGTTATAACGAAAAAGTAGGTGAAGCGATTAAGAATGGTAAACCCATTATGGACCCAAGTTATGATCCTACAAAGCATGTTGATATTCAGCCTAAAATACTAGAGCCACTCCCTTATATCGTTGTTGTGATCGATGAATTTGCGGATATGGTCATGGTGGTTGGTAAAAAGGTTGAAGAGTTGATTGCACGTTTAGCTCAAAAAGCACGTGCATCGGGAATACATTTAGTGCTAGCAACTCAACGACCTTCTGTTGATGTTATCACGGGGTTAATTAAAGCAAATATCCCTTCTCGTATTGCTTTTCAAGTCTCTACAAAGATTGATTCAAGAACTATTCTTGATCAAGGCGGTGCAGAGCAACTGCTTGGTCTAGGTGATATGTTGTATCTACCACCAGGAACAGGTTTACCAAAACGTGTGCATGGTGCTTTCGTTGCTGATCAAGAAGTTGAAGATGTGGTTAATTATATTAAAGCACAAGGGGAACCTGAATACCTTGCTGATGTCTTAAAGGACACAGGTGGAGCAAAAGGCGCTATTCCTGGTTTAGAGCCTTTAGCAGATCGAGAAGGGGATGCACTCTATGATGAAGCGGTTGTTATTGTGACGGAATCTCGCAGAGCCTCTATATCTTACTTGCAACGTCGCTTAAAAATAGGGTATAACCGCGCGGCAACAATGATTGAAGAGATGGAAACGGCTGGGGTTGTCAGTGCAGTACAGTCAAATGGAACCCGTGAAGTTCTCGCTCCCGAACCTGTTGCGAACTAATGATAAAACTTTGAGGGTATTCAATGAAAAAAAGAGCAATTAGGACGGTTACTAAAGCATTTCTCACAGGTGCTTTACTGTTTGGCTTAGGTTACAGTGCAGCAGTCACAGCAGCACAAGATGCTGCTAGAGTGCGTTTAAATAATTTTTTTACCAATGTGAATTCGCTGGTAGGTTCTTTTAATCAGCAGGTTTATGATAAAAAAGGAAAAATTATTCAAAAAGCGGCTGGGCAATTGTACCTTAACCGTCCTGGTAAATTTCGCTGGGTTTATGCGACACCTGAACCACAAGAAATCATAGCAGATGGAAAAAACGTCTGGATTTATGACAAAGACTTAGAACAGGTAACAGTAAAACCAATGCGAGCTGCTATTGCAAGTACACCTATTGCTATTTTAACGCGGAAAGCATCACCTGAAACTCAGTTTCAAGTAAGTCAAATAGCGGGCAAAAAAGCAGGGTTAGACTGGTTTAATTTAAAGCCTCATCGTAGCTCACGTGATTTTAAAAATATTCAACTAGGTTTAGATCCTAGAGGTAGTTTACGTCAAATGGTGATGTTTGATAAATTAGGTCAGAAAACAGTGATTAATTTGAATGTACGCAATAATGCGCCTGTTAGTAGTAAGCAGTTCTACTTTAGACCACCTGCAGGTGTTGATGTGATTGGAACACCTTCTTAAAATTTACAGTATTTTAGTGATATTCTGTAATCTATATTGAGGGCACGAAACACAGGAAAGTAAATGCCATATTGATTAATATCTCCTCGTGTATTTCGTACCTCAATTTCTTTATCTAGAGATTTTCATATAAATAATTTTTGGAATTAGTCTCTTTAGCTCCACTAGACAAGGCTGAAACACTCGCTTCCTAGTAAATTTAATAGATGAACATCTAATAAGATTTTTTTAATTTATAATAACACCAAGTAAAAAATGTAGGGCTGATAGTTTATCAGCCCTTTTTTATTGCCAAAAAAACCAAGGGAGTAGCAATAAAATGACGATTATTAAACAAGATGATCTAATCCGAAGTGTGGCGGATGCTTTACAGTATATATCTTATTATCACTCAAAAGATTTTATCCAAGCAATGACAAGGGCATGGGAGAAAGAAGAGTCAGTGGTAGCGAAAGATGCCATTACTCAGATTTTGGTGAATTCACGTATGAGTGCTGAAGGGCATCGCCCATTGTGTCAGGATACTGGGATTGTCGTTGTTTTCCTGAAAATCGGTATGAATATACAATGGGATGCTGAGCTAAGTGTTAATGAAATGATTAATGAAGGGGTGCGTCAGGCTTATCAATTCAGTGATAATGTCTTGCGTGCCTCAGTTTTAGAAGATCCTGCGGGAACTCGCAAAAATACAGGGGACAATACGCCCGCTGTTATCCATATGGAAATGGTTAAGGGAGATAGGCTAGAAGTACAAATTGCGGCGAAAGGTGGTGGCTCAGAAAATAAAGCTAAAATGGCGATGCTCAATCCCAGTGATGATTTAGTTGAATGGATTGTTAACACCCTACCAACGATGGGCGCAGGGTGGTGTCCACCAGGGGTTTTAGGTATTGGTATTGGTGGAACGGCAGAAAAAGCTGCGTTGTTAGCTAAACAGTCATTAATGGAATCCATTGATATTCAAGATTTACGGGAGCGGGGCGCTAGTAATCACCTTGAAGAATTACGTTTAGAGATTATAGATAGAGTCAACGATCTTGGTATAGGTGCGCAAGGTCTTGGTGGTTTAACCACGGTATTAGATGTCAAAATAAAAGACTATCCAACCCATGCTGCTTCCTTGCCTGTGTGTATTATTCCTAATTGTGCCGCTACACGACATACGCATTTTACTTTAGATGGTTCAGGTGTGGCATTACAAACGCCACCTGATTTAAAGGATTGGCCAGATATAAGTTATCAAGCAGGAGAGCAAGCAGTACGAGTGAATCTGGATACTTTAACTCAAGCTGAAATGGAGCAATGGTCATCAGGTACGGTCTTATTGCTTTCGGGTAAAATGTTAACAGGTCGTGATGCTGCGCATAAACGTCTTATTGAACGACTCGATAAAGGTGAGCCGTTACCCGTTGATCTTGAGGGGCGTTTTATTTATTACGTTGGGCCTGTTGACCCTGTTGGGGATGAAGTAGTCGGTCCTGCAGGGCCAACGACTGCCACGCGAATGGATAAATTTACGCCACAGATACTAGAGCAAACAGGTTTAATGGGAATGATTGGCAAAGCAGAGCGCGGTACGCTTGCCATTGAAGCGATTAGAAAACATAAAAGTAGTTATTTGATGGCCGTTGGTGGTGCAGCTTATTTGGTTGCAAAAGCAATTATTGCTGCAGAAGTAGTCGCGTTTCCAGAGCTAGGCATGGAGGCTATTTATGAATTTGAAGTAAAGGATATGCCTGTCATGGTAGCTGTTGATTCTAAAGGAATTTCAGTACACCAAACAGGCCCTAAGCAATGGAAAGCTATGATCCAGATGAAAAAGATCGATTGATTTTGTAACAATAAATAGCCTTAAAGTCTTATACCTTGCTGGAAGGAAATGGCAATGCGGTATAGAATGACCTTTCGTCAGGGGGGGATTTTTCTTATACCCCTTGTAATACTAAAGAAAATAAATAACCCTAGGGGATTACTATGAAAAAGATACTAACGAGTCTTGCGTTAGCAATGACAGCACTACCTGTTTTGGCTAATGATGTTCAAACAGCTGTTCCTGTTGCTGCTCCTGTCATGCCAGCGTCTATGATGGCTATGCCTAAAGCACCTATTGTACCAATGCAAGTTCCTCAAATGCCCATGTCTATGTCTATGCCAAGTATGAATGGTGGCAATAACGGTTCAAATTGGAATATGCCGAATATGAACTGGGCTAATGGAGCTGGTAATAACGGTTCAAATTGGAAGGTGCCCAATATGAACTGGGGTAATGGAGCTGGTAATAACGGTTCAAATTGGAATATGCCGAATATGAACTGGGCTAATGGAGCTGGTAATAACGGTTCAAATTGGAAGATGCCCAATATGAACTGGGCTAATGGGGCTGGTAATAATGGTTCAAATTGGAATATGCCGAATATGAACTGGGGTAACAACGGTAATAATGGTAGTGGTTGGAGCATGCCAAGAATGAACTGGGGCAACAATGGGAATGGTTCAAACTGGAATATGCCATTTAACTGGGGCAATAACAGACAAGGCTATCAGATGATGGCAGTTCCTGTCATGACGCAACCACAGATGGCAATGCCTACACCCGCACAAATGATGGCACCAACGTCTCATGCTGCACCATCGGCTAAAATGAGCGCTCCTGCCATGCAAGCGCCTACTGCAAAGCAAAATGCTCCAGCAGCAGCACCAGCTGCGTCTGCATTTATTGAAAAGCCAGCAACACAACAAGCACAGAAGCCAGAAGCTACCGCTAAGCAACCTTCTCAAGCAGATCAAGTAAGAAAAATGATTGAAAATATGCAAAAGCAAGTTGCGGATATAGATAAAGATATGACTAAAGAAGTGGAAAAAGCAACGGCACCTGTCGCTAAATAGTATGTTCTTTGACTAAAAGACTTTGGGGGCATTATTTTATTTTCAGTTCTGAGCGAGCGGGAAATATGATACTTCACAACTATCTTGTTTTAAATTGATAGTTCAAAGTTGTATTACTTAAAAGTTGTACTAAATAAAGCCAGCACTATTTTGTGTTGGCTTTATTGTTTTTGAAATATGAATATTACATAGATTCATTCTTGCTTGCTTGATGAGTTACCCCTTTGGTTTCTACCTAAAATCCTTCTATACTGTCTGAAAACCATTCACATACTCCCCCCAAATATGGCAGATACCTTACCCACAAAAGAAGAACTAGAGCAGCTTTACCATAAAAAAGGCAAAGAGGCATTGGTGTGGTATGCATGGCGAAATGCTTTGCGGGCATTGCCGTTATTGGGGGGGTGGTCATTAAAGAAAATTTGGAAAGAAGATACGGTTAAACATGTGTTCTCTGTTTGTCGTGTTTCACTGTTAATGGCAAATATTCCAACGACGGTAATACTCGCAAGGCATTTCGACGCCGCTTACGCCGCTTACTCTGCTGCTGACGTGGTCGCCGTTGCCAACACCACCTGTGCCGCTGCTGCCGCTGCTGCCGCCAACGACGAGGCCGCCACTGCCTACGCCGCCTATGCTGCTGCTGTTGCCGACGTTGACGAGGCCAGAGGTGCCGCTAGAGACGCTGCCAGAGCCGCTGCCAGAGCTGATTATAAATTTATAATAAATAATACACACAATGCTGAGGCTTTCTGGTTTTCCCAGCCTTTATGGCAAAAAAAAGGGTTGGGTTCGTTGGGTTCATTAAAACCTAAAGACTTTGATGCTAATCTTTCACAACTATTTGCAGAGTTAAAAACCTTAGGTTTAGAATTTTTAGCCAATGATCTTGAGCTAATTTACCAAGGTGTCGAGCGACCTGAACAGAAGCATTGGAAGCAATACCTAGAAACCCCATCCGATGTTGTGTTTGAAAGTGCTGAGAGTCTACGCCGCTTTATTTTTGAAGAATCTGAGCAAATTAATGCGGTGCGGGTGTTGTTATTAGGGCCAGGTGGGGCAAGTAAAACTACCTTAAAAGATCGTTTGCAAGGTGAAACTGACGTTAAACACCATAAAGCCACCGTAGGTATCGAGTATTTAGA
>JAGLDT010000012.1 GCA_023145485.1 Cocleimonas sp.
ACACCGGGCCGTAGCATCTGTCCAAGTTTCATAGAGATACGGTCATCTCTCCATGTGATATTGCGTCGTCAGAACTACAGAATATTAAGCAACGTGTGCTTCTATTGAAGTGAATATTTGATATGCGTTGGCCAGAATACTGCGGAAAAAAAGTAAACGTGATTCCCCTCATTTTCTAACCACTGTCAGTGGACAAATTCACACCGGGCCGTAGCATCTGTCCAAATTTCATAGAGATACGGTCATCTTTCCATGTAACAATATCTCGTCGTTAGAGCTACAGAAGAATAACCAACGTGTCGTCGTCGTCATTTCGCTTAATGTCCTGAGATGTCAGGGTGACATGTTAGGGACAATCAACCAACGTGTGCTTCGATTGATGTGAATATTTGAAATGCGTTGGCATCAATCCATAAATCAATAAATAATCAATCAATCAATTAATCACTAACTCACTAACTATATACAAATAAACATAAAATGAATCAACCAATCAACCAACCAATCAATCAATCAATAAACAAACAACAAAACAAACAACAAAACAAACAAACAAATCAATCAATCAATCGTTCAATCAATCAATACAGGAAGAAAGAAACAAACAAACAAACGTATGTTTCTCTGTCAGAGTCAGTCTGACTGTCGTGTTTTTCTCAGTCTTACTTTGAAAAAGTTTAAGGTAGAGGTCCTCGAGTCAGTGTGTGGCTGTGTGTCTGTCCCTCGGAAGCGATTCCTCAGAAAGTATTAAAGCGATTATCACCAAACTTGCCACGGTAACTGCCCCAGACATGAGATTGCATCATGTGTTAAATATGTTGACCTTGACCTTCGTTCGATGTCACATAGATCTTAATCGTAAAAATAATAAATGTTCGATTATTTCAAAAACTGTTCAGACATTGCTAATCAAGTTTGCTATGAAGATAGCCTGACTTAAGGTCCATATATTCTTTTCTCAGTATGATGATCTTAACCTTCATTCAAGGTCATAGTTGCGTCTCAAACGTGTCAAATGTTTTTCTTGTAATATAATAGTAATATATCGGACAATACTTAAGCTGTGGCATGCAAACTTGGCTTGGCGGTAGACTTATGCATGGCATATAATATGCTTATGCTCGTGTAGATGACCTTGACCTTGATACAGTGGGTCGCCAGAGACGAAAACTCAGTGTTGAATTATCTCTACAAATATCTAAGAAATAAGCATTAAACTAGCTGCACGTAGTAGGCCACGAAAAGTTCTACTTCAGGTTGAAATCATCAGTACCCGTCGTCCTGAATTATGGTCGCGCGAGCATCTCATGTAGGACACGCATGTACGGAGTCTGGTCGGTCAGTGCCGGCGCGCTTTTGGTGTCCAAACGAAAGACTTTTTATCGCCCTGATATGACCGTCATGGTTGACTGGGCGTTAACAATCAACTATCTGTCACTATCACGCTTGCGCGTCATTTAGACGTGACGTCAAATCA